>NZ_JAVUPQ010000161.1:0-3517 GCF_032029835.1 Escherichia sp. AM3
GTACTGGAAGGTATCCCGGCAACAGAGATGTTCAAAGTGATTCCACTGGCACCAGGACATGCCTACGGGATGTTTATGGAACGTTTTAACGAGTTATCGGAGTTACGCAAATGTGCATAACTCATGTAGTTAGTTTTTCCGGCGGGAGAACATCTGCATATCTTGTTCACCTGATGGAAGAACAAAGAAAGGCTGGCAATAACGTCTGCTACATCTTTATGGATACCGGTTGCGAACATCCGCTGACATACCGCTTTATTCGGGAGGTTGTGAAGTTCTGGGGCATACCACTAACTGTGTTGCAGGTCGATATCAATCCTGAGCTTGGGCAGCCAAATGGTTATACAGAATGGGAGCCAAAGGATATTCAGACGCGAATGCCGGTACTTAAACCGTTTATGGACATGGTTAAAAAGTACGGCACGCCATACATCGGCGGCGCGTTCTGTACTGACAGGCTAAAACTCATCCCTTTCACGAAATACTGCGATAACCATTTCGGGCGAGGTAATTACATCACATGGCTGGGTATTCGTGCAGACGAACCCCGTAGGCTGAAACCGAAATCGGGCGTCCGGTATCTTGCCGAACTGTCAGATTTTGATAAGTCGGATGTTATCCGGTGGTGGCGAAAACAACCTTTTGATTTGCAAATCCCGGAGCATCTCGGGAACTGTGTTTTCTGCATCAAAAAGTCAACGCAAAAGCTGGGGCTTGCATGTAAAGACGAACCTGGTCTGATGCGAGTTTTTAATGAGCTGGTTACAGGCAAACACGTCAGGGATGGTCATCGCAGAACAGGTAAAGACGTTATGTACCGTGGTCACCTGACGCTTGACGGAATTGCCAGAATGTCTGCCAACAGCGACTACAGAAATTTGTATCAGGCGATGGTACAGGCCAGGCGATTCGATACCGGCTCGTGTTCAGAGTCATGTGAAATCTGGGGTGATCAATTGGTATTGAAATTCGAAGAGGTAGGGGTATGACAACCGAAATTAACTACCATGCACTGCTTGAGCGCGCACGGAATAAAGTGCAGAGCATTGAGTTCGCCTTAACACAGAGTGCATTCGCTGAGATTCGCGCTGAGCTTGAAGATGATTTAGAACTGGCACGGATTGCACTGGCATCTCTGGAAGTTGAGCCAGATGAACGCGCAGCCTATGAATTATTTATGGAAAAGCGTTTCGGTAAAACAGTCGATCGTCGGAGAGCAAAAAACGGTGATAACGAGTACATGGCGTGGGATATGGCTCTCGGCTGGGTCGTCTGGCAACAACGCGCGGGCATGAGTCTTTCAACTGCACAACCACAGGAGGGTCAACAATGAACAACTTAATGACAACAAAACAAGTCGCCGAATTCTGTGGCGTTTCAATATCGACGGTGCTTCGCTGGAACAGTGTAAACCGGAGGACTGGTCAGAAATATCGGCCTGATTTTCCAGATCCTGATATTAAATCCTGCCCAAATAAATGGGCATCACGTAAGATATACAGGTTTGCAGGAGTAATTGAGTAACAAACATTAGCTCAAATGTGAGCTGGCACATCTATGGCACAAGCCAAACAGATCTGACTGTCTGCTCTGTATCAAGAGCAGACAAGCTATTTATTTTTTTACATGAAAATGCGCGCTCTTTGGACGTTAGGGTTATTCTATCCAGAGCCAGCAGCACCTCTTAGCCAAGTACATAATTGCAGGCACAATCCGGCATCGATGTGCAGCTCCGGTCGCTGAACTGCTGGAAAACCCTTCCGTTCATAAGCCAGTCTCGATACGTGGCAACAGTATCATTGATACAATTTATTTTAATTTTCCCGTACCTCGAAGAAGTGATAGGTATTGATCAGTGGCAAGTAATGGTAGATTATTCTCTTGGCTAGAGTCGATATCTCTAATTAAAATTGTACGGTTTTTTATGCTGAACTTGTATTTAGTCTCCAGCATTGCCCAAAACATTCTTTTATTTAATCTTGATAGTCTTATAAAATTTACAAGACCTTCAAGGCTCATAACTAAAACTTTCGCCCCTTTTGACTCTTTAAGGTTGCTAATTTCGTTATAAATCTTTTCAGCACCTTCTTTCTCTAAAACAAGATCTGAGATTATCACTAAATGATAAATACCCTTTCTGCGCTTTATTAAGCATTCCCTCCCGTCATAATTAATAACCACATCATTATTTAGAATTGGGATAACGCCTTTAACCTGATCGATCCCTTGCAATGCTTTTTTCTTATACATGCTACAAAGCTTTTCATGAGATTTTAAACCCATTTCAATCAAAGATGATGCTTTAGACTGTATAGATAATACATAGTCATTTTCTACAATAAGAATATCAACTAGTTCTCTTTTTTTATTACCCTCAATAATATCTGGAGAAAAAAACACTTCCTCCGGTGAAAAGACCTGCCGCAAAGCATGGTATATAAGAGCTTCCTGCTCATATCCCTCAGAGCCGTTTTCACTGACGCTAAATTCATATGTTAATACGGTATCGTTTGGTTCATGAACACTTGCTAGGTAAGATTTTTTATCGATTACACTTAGTGGCAGACTAATTATTTTCTCGTTACCAGTCAAAGCATTGTTGCAGAATTCATCCATTGCTTCATTACCTTCCCTAAATCCTGAATTGAGAGAATATGAATTAGCACAAAATTTTTTTAAACATTCACACGGTAAATTTTCCGAAACTTTTATTTTCAGGTCCATAACACGCATTGTATGCGAGTCAAAAAATGATAATAGAATACCATCATAAGCGCCTGACAATAACAAATCCAGCCCTTTAATTTCATCTGCCTCTCTTGGTGGATAGGCTAGTAAAAATGGATTATCGACATTATCTTCAATCAACATCCCAATCACTAGTATATTTTTAGTAGATAAACCTACCAAAAAGTGGATAGGTGCTCCTGACCAGACGGATTTAATTATAGGAAGGCTTGATTTAAGTATTATGTGGATATTACGATTTTCACTATCTATCCACACTCCATGTAACTCATTGTTTAAATAGGCCAAAAGTTTAGTATTCATTTCGACTTTCATTTCCTTATTGTGATAATGATGGTGTTCAACACAAACTGGCCAGCAGTTCCAGTATAGTACATCAGTAACTTAGATTGCTTAACTGCAAATCGCGCGTTTTCTAAACATCATATATCCGCTCCTCGCTCAAAGCGGACTGTCATATTTTATTGCGTTCAAAATATGCAAACTGTCAGTTGGTGTCTGAACCAGAACAAGTAACAATCGATTCAACTCTCTCCCACCATGCCTGGTAGGCTTTACGCTGTTCTTCTAAATAATCACTCTTGTCATAAACTTGCCATACCCCCGGCAGTTTATGACCGAGCATTATTTCTGCGATATGAGGCGCAGTAAGATCAGAAAAGTTTGTTCGTGCTGTTCGCCTCAAATCATGCAGAGACCAATGAGGGAATTGATACCCCAAACGCCGCCATGCATACTGCATTAAATTGTAAGGCAGCGACTGCAATGA
>NZ_JAVUPQ010000162.1:0-3508 GCF_032029835.1 Escherichia sp. AM3
GATATTATCAAGACTTATAAACCTGATTTCACGCCACGAGTGGCCTTTATTTTAGGTTCCGGGCTCGGCGCGCTGGCCGATCAGATTGAGAACGCTGTCGCAATTTCCTACGAAAAGCTGCCGGGCTTCCCGGTAAGTACGGTACATGGTCATGCGGGGGAGTTAGTGCTGGGCCATCTCCAGGGCGTACCGGTGGTATGTATGAAAGGTCGCGGACATTTCTACGAAGGTCGTGGAATGACCATTATGACTGACGCAATTCGTACCTTTAAGCTGCTGGGCTGCGAGCTACTGTTCTGCACCAATGCGGCAGGCTCGCTGCGTCCGGAAGTGGGGGCAGGCAGCCTGGTCGCATTGAAAGATCATATCAACACCATGCCCGGTACGCCGATGGTGGGTCTTAACGATGATCGTTTTGGAGAGCGCTTCTTCTCACTGGCAAATGCCTACGATGCGGAATACCGCGCACTGTTACAAAAAGTGGCGAAAGAAGAGGGTTTCCCTCTGACGGAGGGCGTGTTCGTCTCGTATCCGGGGCCGAATTTCGAGACTGCGGCGGAAATTCGCATGATGCAAATTATTGGTGGGGATGTTGTTGGTATGTCTGTGGTGCCTGAGGTTATTTCAGCTCGCCATTGCGACCTTAAAGTCGTTGCGGTCTCTGCGATTACCAATATGGCGGAAGGTTTAAGCGATGTGAAATTGTCACATGCGCAAACGCTGGCGGCTGCGGAGCTCTCTAAGCAGAACTTCATCAACCTTATTTGTGGCTTTCTGCGCAAAATTGCCTGAGAAAAACAATAAGAAACGGCCTCGCGGGTGAGGCCAAATGATGCGACAAGGAAACGATTATGAGCATCGCGATGCGCTTAAAGGTAATGTCCTTTTTGCAATATTTTATCTGGGGGAGCTGGCTGGTTACCCTCGGCTCTTACATGATTAATACTCTTCATTTCACCGGCGCTAATGTTGGCATGGTTTACAGTTCCAAAGGGATCGCCGCGATTATTATGCCTGGTATAATGGGGATCATCGCAGACAAATGGCTGCGCGCAGAACGTGCATACATGCTGTGTCACCTGGTGTGTGCGGGCGTACTTTTTTATGCGGCATCCGTAACTGATCCGGATATGATGTTTTGGGTGATGTTAGTCAATGCGATGGCGTTTATGCCGACTATTGCGTTATCGAACAGCGTCTCTTATTCCTGTCTTGCCCAGGCAGGGCTTGACCCGGTGACCGCTTTCCCGCCCATTCGCGTTTTTGGTACGGTGGGGTTCATTGTCGCGATGTGGGCAGTAAGCCTGCTGCATCTGGAATTGAGTAGTCTGCAGCTGTATATCGCGTCCGGTGCGTCATTGCTGCTGTCGGCTTATGCGCTGACTTTGCCGAAGATTCCGGTTGCGGAGAAAAAAGCGACCACATCGCTTGCCAGCAAGCTGGGTCTGGATGCCTTCGTGCTGTTTAAAAATCCACGCATGGCCATCTTTTTCCTCTTTGCCATGATGCTGGGTGCGGTACTGCAAATTACCAACGTTTTTGGTAATCCGTTCCTACATGATTTCGCCCGTAACCCGGAGTTTGCTGACAGTTTTGTGGTGAAATATCCCTCCATTTTACTGTCAGTTTCACAGATGGCAGAAGTGGGCTTTATACTGACTATCCCATTCTTTTTAAAGCGATTTGGCATTAAAACCGTCATGCTGATGAGTATGGTGGCCTGGACGCTGCGCTTTGGCTTCTTCGCCTATGGCGATCCGTCAACAACCGGATTTATTTTGCTGCTGCTGTCGATGATTGTTTATGGCTGTGCATTCGATTTCTTCAATATTTCTGGTTCGGTATTTGTCGAACAGGAAGTTGATTCCAGCATTCGTGCCAGCGAGCAGGGGCTCTTTATGACCATGGTAAATGGTGTCGGCGCATGGGTTGGCTCGATTCTGAGTGGCATGGCAGTAGATTACTTTTCGGTGGATGGCGTAAAAGACTGGCAAACTATCTGGCTGGTGTTTGCAGGATATGCTCTTTTTCTCGCAGTGATATTTTTCTTTGGGTTTAAATATAATCATGACCCTGAAAAGATAAAGCATCGAGCGGTGACTCATTAAAAGGATTCGCGGCTCTGCTCTTCAGAGCTGCTTTTATGATAAAGGTTAATTAGTGAAAGATATTTTATTTTCTTCCGGCGTTGGTTTTGGTATTGGTGCTTTGTTTACAATCGTGCGCTTGCCTATTCCTGTACCAAATGTATTACCGGGTATATTATCCATTGTGTTTATGTATGTCGGATATCTGGTGGTGAAATACTTTATGCCATGATAATTTAATAAGATGTATTTATTATATGGAGCACTTAATTATGGAACGCGTATACAGAACAGATCTTAAGTTGCTCCGTTATTTTCTTGCCGTAGCGGAAGAGTTGCATTTTGGCCGCGCAGCAGCGCGTTTAAATATGTCTCAGCCTCCGCTCAGCATTCATATTAAAGAGCTGGAAAATCAACTCGGCACGCAGCTTTTTATTCGCCATTCGCGCAGCGTCGTACTGACACACGCGGGCAAAATCTTGATGGAAGAATCGCGTCGATTGCTGGTGAATGCTAATAATGTATTGGCTCGGATTGAACAAATAGGTCGGGGAGAAGCAGGGCGGATTGAACTCGGCGTAGTGGGAACGGCAATGTGGGGACGGATGCGCCCGGTTATGCGGCGATTCCTCAGGGAAAATCCTAACGTTGACGTTCTTTTTCGCGAAAAGATGCCCGCGATGCAAATGGCCTTGCTGGAACGCCGCGAACTTGATGCCGGGATCTGGCGAATGGCGACAGAACCACCGACTGGTTTTACCAGCTTACGGTTGCATGAATCGGCGTTTCTGGTGGCGATGCCTGAAGAGCATCATCTCTCATCATTTTCCACCGTCCCGCTGGAGGCGCTACGTGACGAGTATTTTGTTACAATGCCGCCCGTTTACACTGACTGGGATTTTTTGCAGCGAGTTTGCCAGAAGGTGGGATTTTCACCGGTTGTTATTCGCGAAGTTAAAGAACCGCAAACGGTACTCGCTATGGTCAGTATGGGCATTGGTATCACATTGATAGCGGACAGCTACGCACAAATGAACTGGCCAGGTGTCATTTTCCGTCCGCTCAAACAGCGCATCCCTGCAGATTTATATATTGTTTATGAAACACAGCAGGTGACGCCCGCGATGGTTAAGCTGTTGGCTGCATTGACACAGTAGGTGAGGAGACAGGAATTGCCGGAAATAGTAGTCTGCTAAGTGAAGCGCATCAGGCAATTTCGCAAATCGCAGATAGCAAAAAAGCGCCTTTAGGGCGCTTTTTTACATTGGTGGGTCGTGCAGGATGACTCGCTTCGCTCGCCCTTCGGGCCGTCGCCGCGAGCGGCTCCGTTGTTTCGCTGCGCTCAACTCAAACCTGCTGCAGGTTCGAATCTTTGAGTATCGCAGATAGCAAAAAAGCGCCTTTAGGGCGCTTTTTTACAT
>NZ_JAVUPQ010000163.1:0-3466 GCF_032029835.1 Escherichia sp. AM3
GATCTGCATCGCGCAGCAGTAGCATCTGGTGCAAATGCCAGAACCAAGGAGCCAGGAAAGTTTCTTTCCAGCCAACAAACTGTTGAGCTTGTTCATGAATTGACCAACACCCAGAATTTGGGTGTTGACCCGGTGAGTGTGATTCATGGGGGAAATGAACGGGGAACGTATGTCTGCAAGGAACTGGTGTATGCCTATGCAATGTGGATCAGCCCGTCATTCCATCTGAAGGTGATCCGTACTTTCGACATGGTAACCAGCGCACCGGAAAAATTATCCGGACAGGCTGCTGACAAGATGCAGGCTGGTGTGATTCTGCTGGACTTTATGCGCCGGGAATTAAACCTGTCTAACTCTTCAGTGCTTGGTGCCTGTCAGAAACTCCAGGAGGCTGTTGGCTTACCGAATCTGGCACCGCGCTATGCCATTGATGCTCCTGCTGACGCGCCTGATGGCTCAAGCCGCCCCACGCTGTCGCTGAGTGCACTGCTGAAACAGTATGGTATCCGCCTGACGGCTAATCAGGCATATCACCAGATGGCGAAGCTGGGGATCGTTGAACAACGCGAACGATACAGCCGTACCGCGATTAACAACATCAAAAAATTCTGGTCGCTGACAGCGAAAGGCTGCATGTTCGGCAAGAACATCACCAGTCCCGCAAATCCGCGCGAGACGCAGCCGCATTTCTTCGAATCCCGATTCCCTGAGCTGTTAAAGCTGCTCGATACCGTTCATTGAGGTGACCGTGAGAGCACTACTGACCCCTGAAATTGCCCCGCGTATGGGGATCGTATTGTTCAGGCCCGGTTCAGAGCTGATGCCCCTGTTTATGCAGGGGCGTGTCCTGCTGGAGCCTGAGCCGGAGCATTATTCATCTTTCGCCAGTGGTGCCGTTCCCGCGGCGTCACAACCGCTGGCGGATGATCCTGCCGTTTGGGCCGTGTTCCGCAATGAGGCAGTGATCCGTCGTGCTGGTGGCGTGGAATGTCTTGAAAGCTGGTTACTTCGTGAAAAAGGCTGCCAGTGGCCTCATTCCGACTGGCACAGCGAGAACATGACCACAATGCGACACGCTCCGGGTGCAATCCGTCTGTGCTGGCACTGCGATAACCAGCTGCGCGATCAGTTCACGGAACGGCTGGAATCAATGGCAACGGATAACTGTGCCCGCTGGGTGTTGTCTGTTGTGCGTCGGGATCTCGGTTTTGATGACAGTCACGTTGTGACAATGCCGGAACTGTGCTGGTGGCTGATTCGTAATGACCTGGCGGATGCCTTACCGGAAAGTGCAGCCCGTAAGGCACTGAGATTACCGAAGCCTGTTGTGCCGTCTGTCACCCGGGAAAGTGACCTTGTGCCTTCGGTTCCTGCTACCAGCATCATCCAGGATAAGGCGAAAAAGGTGCTGGCGCTGAAAGTGGATCCGGAGTCGCCGGAGTCTTTTATGTTACGCCCAAAACGTCGCCGCTGGGTTAATGAAAAGTACACGCGCTGGGTTAAGACACAGCCGTGTGCATGTTGTGGAAAGCCTGCTGATGATCCCCACCACCTGATAGGTCACGGTCAGGGTGGAATGGGTACAAAAGCGCATGACCTCTTTGTGTTGCCTTTGTGCAGAAAGCATCACGACGAGCTGCATGCAGATACCGTGGCATTTGAAGAGATGTATGGCTCCCAGCTGGAGCTGATATTTCGTTTTATCGATCGTGCGCTGGCAATTGGCGTGCTGGCCTGATTTTGTGGAGAAAGTTGATGCGTGATATGTATGAAGTTTTGGACCGCTGGGGGGCATGGGCTGCTGCAGAAAACAGTGGTGTGGACTGGCAACCGGTAGCTGCTGGCTTCAAGCGGCTTTTACCTCATGGCAGAAAGTCCCGGATTCAGTGCGATGATGATGAGGGCATCATAATAGACGGTTGTGTCGCTAGGTTGCGTAAATACAAGCCGGCAGAGTATGAGCTGATAATTGCTCACTTTGTTGTTGGCATTTCGCTCCGTACAATTGCAAAGAAGCGGAAATGTTCAGACGGAACAGTTCGAAAAGATATGCAAACAGCTATGGGGTTTATTGATGGATGCTTGTCATTTTTTTATTTAATACAATGAGTTAAGTGCTATGTAAAATCATTCTACTTTCCCAACTTTTATGTGTATATAATACCAGGGTAAAGTAACGGAGAATCTTGTGAACATTCAAGCAGTAGACATTTTTTGTGGCGCAGGGGGCTTAACTTTTGGGCTAAAAAAAGCCGGGATTGAAGTTTCTCATGGCATTGATATTGATGAGTCCTGCCGTTTCGCTATTGAGAGCAATAATCCCTTAACGAAGTTCATTAACCAGTCAGTTACTGAACTGCAATCCAGCGATGTGTCTGCTATGTTCAAGGAAGGAAATATTAGATTACTTGCAGGCTGTGCCCCTTGCCAACCGTTTTCCAAGTATCGTAATCCAAATAGCAGAAAAGATGATACAAAGTGGCGTCTTTTATCTGAGTTTCAGAGGATTGTAAGTGATGTCATGCCAGAGCTTGTGACTATGGAAAATGTTCCTCAACTTAGAAATCATAAGGTTTTTGAAGAGTTTGTTAGTGTATTAAAGACTCTTGGGTATCATCTGTGGTACGACGTTGTAAAATGTTCCGAGTATGGCTTGCCTCAAAATAGACGTAGATTAATTCTAATTGGGTCCATATTGGGGCCAATCAGCCTTGATCAAAAAAAAGTAAGCCGTAAAGTTACAGTAAAGGATGCTATTGGTCAGTTGCCAAAAATAGGTGCAGGGGAGAAACTCGAAAGTGATCCATTGCATCGTTCGCCTAAATTAAGGGATATTAACCTTAAACGAATCTTGCACTCTTTACCAGGTGGTACGTGGGATGATTGGCCTGAAGAAATTAGAGCGGATTGCCATAAAAAGCATTCAGGTGCTACCTATAAAAGTGTTTATGGACGGATGGTTTGGGACGATACTAGTCCTACAATAACTACCCAATGTTATGGATATGGTAATGGGCGATTCGGACATCCTGAGCAAAATAGAGCAATAACTTTGCGTGAAGCTGCTATTTTACAATCTTTTCCTATGGATTATAAATTTATTGGAAAAAATACGCCTTTTTCATTCCAAAAGTTAGGAACGATGATTGGTAATGCTGTTCCCCCTATAATTGGCCAAGTAATAGGGAGAACGTTTGTTAGGCATGTTGAGGGGATAAATATCCGTTAGAGATAATATAATCTTCAGTTGAGTTTATTAATAAACGAAGATATAGATCAACTCTCTCTGCTCTAGACTTAACTTCTTCTAAGGGGTCAATTTGCCCCTTTTTAGAGAAGCTAGTACTTCCATGCGCGAGTTCGTTTCTGATATCCTTAAGCAAGTCTAAGTCAATACCATTTCTACATTCAGGTGAGTTTGCGATAGTTATTCCGTAAGCCTGCGTTATTTTGTGTAATACAGGCT
>NZ_JAVUPQ010000164.1:0-3448 GCF_032029835.1 Escherichia sp. AM3
TAAAGCCGGTATTGATAAGTGAGAAGCAAATGGAAGCGATAAAGAAAATTCAGGAAGAGCAGCGTAAAAAATCAGGAATTGGAGTAGCGCCAACTCTGCATGAAATTGCACGAGGGTTAATAGATAAGGCGCTGGCAGGCTGTATGTGAAAATGGATGGCATCGCATGGAACTAAAATTTATTGATAACCCTGTGCGATTACAGGCCTTTCTTAACGAGCCAGGCAATACCGAAAATATTGTTGAGCCGGGGCACACGTACTACATCAAGCCTGATGCGGTATATCTCGGCATCTACGAAGGATTAGTGCTGGCTGGCGTTCATGAAGTGCGTAACTTCTGGCATAGCGTTGTTGAATGCCATGCGGTGTACGACCCCGGATTCCGTGGTGAATATGCACTGCAAGGGCATCGATTATTCTGCAAATGGCTTCTCGAAAACTCACCATTCCTTAACAGCATCACTATGGTTCCTGACACCACGAAATATGGACGGGCAATTATCCGTTTGCTTGGCGCTACCCGTGTTGGTCACCTTGATGATGCTTATATCAGATGTGGTAAACCCGTCGGCGTAACGCTTTATCAGTTAACTCGGCAACAATATAAGGAATTCAGCGAATGTTAATTACCCATATAGCTCATAAACATCTCAATCGTGCCGTATACGAAAAAGGCGGTGATGGTGGTGCCTCTAAAGCTCAGGCGAAGGCCCAGCAGCAGGCAATTGATTTGCAGCGCGAGCAGTGGAATACGGTGATGAATAATCTCAAGCCGTATGCAGAAGTCGGATTGCCTGCTTTACAACAACTGCAAGGACTGATGACTCTGGAAGGGCAGAATAAAGCCGCGAATGATTTCTTTGGTTCTGGTTTATATAAAACACAGGCAGATCAGGCCCGTTATCAGAACCTTGTCTCAGCAGAAGCTACCGGGGGGCTTGGCTCAACAGCTACCAGTAACCAGTTATCTTCCATTGCGCCCATGCTTTATAACAATTGGCTCAGTGGGCAAATGCAAAATTATGGAAACCTGCTAAATGTCGGGATGAATGCGGCATCAGGGCAGGCAACAGCAGGGCAAAACTACGCCAATAATACCGGGCAACTCTTGCAGGGGCTTGGCGCTATTCGTGCAGGTCAGGCGCAGCAGCCATCCAGTCTTGCGCGTGGTATTGGTGGGGCGGCATCAGGCGCTTTAGCGGGTGCGCAACTTGGTTCCGTTGTTCCGGGTATAGGTAATGTCGCCGGGGCTATTGGTGGTGGGCTTATTGGTCTTGTTGGGGGGCTTGGATTCTAATGGCGACATGGCAACTTGGCGGGCTGCCTAGCATGGCACCGCAAAATGATAATGCTCCTCGTTCTTCCGTTCCTCAGCCTGTGCAGTATCAGCAGCACCCAAACGTAGGTTTAATGGCGCTACAGGGGCTAAGAGGCGTTGCTGAGATTAATCAGCAGGCACGTCAACAACAGCGTAAAGCAGAGTTTCAGAAAGCATATGCCGGGGCTTTTGAGTCTGGAGACAGAAACAAAATGCGCAGTCTTATTTCTGAGTATCCAGAAGAATTTGAAAGCGTTCAGAAAGGGATGGGCTTTATTGATGACGACCAGAGAAATTCTATTGGTCATCTTGCGACTAGTGCTCAAATCGCATCTTCGCTCGGAACTGGGGCATTTGGAAAATTCATAGCAGATAACGAAGATGAAATGCGTCGCTTGGGAATTTCTCCTGAGTCTGTTGCCGAAATGCATGTTAATGATCCACAGGGATTCCAGCGGCTTGCTGGTAGTATGGCACTGTTTTCTCTCGGTCATGAGAAGTATTTCGATATCAAAGATCAAATGGAAGGTCGGGATATTGAGCGTGGCAAGTTGGCAGAGACAATCCGCAGCAATCAGGCTGGCGAAGCACTTCAGGCGAGAGGGCAGGATATTAGCCGAGCAAATGCGTTAACGTCAGCATATGCACCAACAGCAGCAATGCAGAATTACAATCAGTACGCTCAAATGTTAAAGGCGGATCTAGAGGGGGCGGCGGCATTTGCGGCAGCGGCTGGAATTAATACAAACGCCAAAAAATTAATGAGTGTTAGAGAAAACGATGATGGCACTGTCACAAAATACTACACAGACGGAAGTGAAGAGCAGGGAAAACTAAACCAGCCAATATCTGGAGATGGGTTTCGTCCAATAGCTTTGCCAACAGCCCAAAAGATCATGGAAAAGTCGCCAGAAGGGGCTAAAAAAGCTGCTGGATTTGCATACAGGGTTAGGGATGCTCTTGATTCAATAGATACACTGAAAGACCAGCTTAGCCCACAGCGAGTGGCGATCATTAATAATGCTTTGGGTAATGGGACGCTGGCTAACTTAACGCTCAGCCCAACAGAGCAGCAATACGTTGTTAATGCTAATGACGCAATAATGGCAATACTCCGTCAGGAAACAGGGGCAGCTATCGCACCTGCTGAAATGTCAAAATATTATCAAATGTATTTCCCTCAGCCTGGCGACTCCACAAAAACCATTGATACCAAGCGCCGGAAGATGGAAAACCAGTTCAATTCGCTGAAAGCTGCTTCTGGTCGAGCTTATGATGCTTTGCGGGTTATTTCAGCAGTTGACAGAGGAACTTCTTCTTCGTCGCAGACATTGCCGCAATCTGAGCAGGTATCACAGCCAGCAGCCAGCAGTAACTTTTCTTCACTATGGGGTGATTAATGGCTAAAGCATGGAAAGATGTTATCGCCTCTCCACAGTATCAGGCGTTAGCACCAGAACAAAAAGCGCAGGCTCAGGAGCAATACTTCAATGAAGTCGTTGCCCCGCAAGCCGGAGAAAGTGTAGAGCAGGCTAAGCAGGCTTTTTATGCTGCCTATCCACTACCATCAACTAATGAAATAGACCGATCCCAATCAGCAACTCAAAATATTCAACATACATCATCTGATAATTCTCTTGCGTCAGGGTATGCAAAGTTAGCTACTCAGCAAAGAGAGGGGCTTGAGCGTTCAGCAGAACAGGGAGCCAGTCTTGGGGCTGCTATGCGCGATGCTATAACAGGCGAAAGCCGAATGACTCCAGAGATGGAGAGACTGCAAAATGTCGACCTTGCCCCAGAGTTAACCTCACTCAGCATGGATGCTCTAAAAGCTCGATGGTCTCAACTTTTCGGCTCTGACGCATCTCAGGAAAAGATTCTTCAGAGCATGGGAGCGAAATTAAGGCAGGATGAGAAGGGTAACACTATCGTTTCCCTGCCATCCGGTGATTATGCTCTGAACAAGCCGGGTTTATCGCCGCAAGACGTGGCATCGTTTCTGGCTAATGCGCTGGCGTTTACACCAGCGGGCAGGGCTGGAACGGTGCTTGGTGCCATAGGAAAATCAGCAGCTACAGATTTAGCACTACAGGGAGCCACCAGCCTTGCTGGTGGAGAAGATATTGATC
>NZ_JAVUPQ010000165.1:0-3447 GCF_032029835.1 Escherichia sp. AM3
TGGCCACGTTCTGATGACTGATGCGTGGTTTTATGGGCAGATATGCCCCTCTGAGGGGATTTAAGGTGATTACTGCGGATTTTGGGCTGAGCGATACCTGCGCCGAAAGCCCCGGAGGGGCTGGCGATGATTCAGTGCTGAGGGAATGGTGCTGTCTAGTGCGGTGGCGGGGCAGCCAGCGTCAGTTCAAGCTGACGCAACTCCCTGATGGCCAGTCGCTTCAGATGGTCATCGGAACAAAAATAGGCTTCATCCGGCGGCAGACGCTTCCTGAGATACTCTGCCATCTCATGAATCTGCTGGTCGGCAGGCAGTTTCTTCAGGCGTCTGGCGCGCTTACTGGCTGCCGCTTTTGCACGACGGTGTTTCAGTGCATCCTGGCTGCGCTGCAGATACCAGCGTTTTCTGGCCGCATGTACGGAGATATCTTCATCCTCACGCAGAACACCTTCCCGAATGAGCTGCTGGCGGATTTCACTTTCACGCAGTCGTTTCTGCTGCTGTTCGTGAAGTTTTACCATGTCGACGCCCAGCATCTGCCAGCCTGCCGGTGTTATCCAGACGTAACGTGGCAGACGCTGGCGGGTTTCACGGTCCCACAGGGTTTCCTCTGAAACACCCAGCACACCAAAACGTACCTGTTCGGCCAGCAAACGGGAAAGGCGGGAAACCGTCACTTCCAGTTCCGGAATAACCTTCCCCTTGCTGTCTTTCGGGCTGATTTCTCGGGCCAGACGGGAAACACTCATGCCTACGGTATGTGTGCCCGCATCACTGAAGCTGACCAGAACCGGCCAGATGGCATCGAGGAGGCGTTGTTTTTCCGGACGGAAAGCATATTTGCGACCGGCATACGTTCGTTTCTGCACGTAAAAAGGATGCAGGGACATGTGCATGCGCAGGCTCTGCTCGCCGGTCACCGGGTCCTTTTTCACCAGACGGTTGTAGGCGTGCCCGAGCTGCCCGCTCAGCGCCTTATAGCGGTCAGGACGATACCAGGACGGATTTTCGCATTTGGGTTTGGTGGAGTGCTCACCACGACGACGCTTCGTGCGCTTCCTTTCCGGTTCAACCAGGAAAGTGGTCGCCCTTCCCGCTTCATAGTCTTCCCAGAAACGGATCTGCTCTTCGGGTGCTAACTGACTCCAGTGTACTGCGTTATATGGAGTATTCTTCAGACCTGCCACAAGCTGTCGCTTATGGCGGAGCGATTGTGCAGTGTATTTATACACTGCACAGGGTTGAATCTCTGGTACGGTTTCATTATACTTTACCCGTATTCTGTGAGGCCCCCACTATCTTTCGTCGTTCCGCCAAGTTCGTAAGAAAGATAGTGGGGGTTTTCCTTTTATGGCTTCCGGAACATCTTCAGTCTTCTGACTTACTGCCCGTACATGCCATCTCTCCTGAATGCCTTATGGCGCATTCTGCCGTCCGACTTTCGCCGCTTTGCTCCACAGAGTGCCACCCTCTGCACAGCTAATAACAGCCGAAATATACCCGCTTTACGTTAATTTGAAAAGCATTACAACGATCTCTTCTCTTCCAGTGCCTCCTCACTGATACCTCTAATAAGTTAATCTTGACCTGCGTCAAAAAAATAAAATCTATTTTTAAAAGCAGATTTTTCTGCTTTAGATCCTTCTTTTGGATTAAAAGATCGACTTTTGTCCTACTCACGATCATTTATCTTACAACCGATCCACCTAACAGAATAATATTCTGTTTTAATGCAATTAAACGATCAAAAAAACCTTTAAAAAATCATTTTGTAGATCATTCGATCGTAAATAGAATAATTCTTAGATGATAAAACCATTTGTTACACAGCCCGCCAATTGTGTAACAACAGCCTCTACAAGAGCATATTTGTTCATATGTTCGTCAGAACTGCGGATTGTCTGGACGAGGGTCAGACACCGTTTCGTGCATATGGACCAGCATGTTCGAACGCCACAAAGCAGAAGCATCACACCTGGATCGCTTCGGCGCGGAGCGTTAAGTTTTGACGCTTTTTTGTATGTTTTTTAAGCTGTTAGTTGACTCGGTGCGTTATACTAAGTACCCTTTACTGGTCACAGGCAAAACTGTGATCGGGCGTAGGAACCCGCGTAGTCATCGTCGGCGCAGAAGTTAATTTCTTCATTTGGCGTCGTTTTTTGCCATACCATAAAGACAGGAACTTGTATTTCTTGTAGTCATCTATGGTAGCTCAGGCGGGGCAGGCATTAGCCTGGCCGGTTTCCGATGACGCCGGTATTCCTACCCCCGTCTGGGCTATCACCAATGAGCGTAGGAACTCAGTGATAGCGTTTTTAGTTGTCATCGGAGACCTTTGCTATGTCACCTCAACTGATACAGAAACTCCCGGCCATCACTCTGTTGGAAGGCATGTTTCCCGAGCTATCAACAAACCAGCTTAAAGTCTGCGTTTTTTACGCAATGGGTGTTCCTTACGACGCCATTGCTCAGAACTGTCGGCTTTCTCCCGAAACGGTACGAACCTACCTGAAGCGAAGCCTGAAGAACTTAAATCTGGAAGGATATGATGCACTTCGCTCTGCTGTGCTGATGCGAACGTTCGTTTTCATGATTAGCAATACAGCTAAAGAAAACGAAAAAATGTGAACAGGTGTCCCCATTAAAGGGGACACTTTCATGGAAATTGCATTTTGCACTTTACAGGCGATCCCAAATTGATAAACATAAACACCAAGCACAAGTTACTTTAATAAAGCAAATCACTTCAGACGGTGTCCCAATTATTTGTATCTGGCTCATGCCCGATATATGGCGACCTTACTCTGAACTGACGTGCTGATGTTTTATTTCGCGTATCACAATACTGTGCCACTGTATTGCTGATATTAGTGCTTAGCCGTTCTTTATCTGTGAGTTCGCCAAATCACCGATACAGAACGTACTAGAGTCTGCTGGTTATATGCCTGTCAGAACTGCAGTTTATCCAGATATGGGCTGGACACTGCTTCAGACATATGATTTAGCATATTCGCCTGACATCGCAAAATCGTCCATCATGGATCGGTTTTGCGCGGAGCGTTGAACTTCGTGAATATAGAACACCTGAATAACCGGAACTGGTATCTTGCGCAATATAATACAGCCGGCAAAAACAGAGAATCTTTATTCTCATGGCTGAATGAGCAAAACGTCGTACCATGGACTCCATTAATAACAAGAAAGATAAGACGGGCAGACTCCAGGTGCTGTTACCGTGAAAGAATATTCGCTATTTTTCCAGGGTACTTTTTTATTCTGGCTAATTTTGACATTCAACCAGTATCGGCATTACGTCGCCATAGCGCCTTCATTGATTTCGTGAAGTTTGGCGGTGAAATAAAACCCGTCAATAAAGATATTGTTGATGGATTAATGAAGATTTACCAGGACCCTGTGCTAAATCCGAGAGCCAGGGAAGAGCTGAAT
>NZ_JAVUPQ010000166.1:0-3333 GCF_032029835.1 Escherichia sp. AM3
ATGTGGCGGCATATGGCACTGACTTCTGCCGCCGTATTAACGCAATTAACGCATTATATTGACGCAGGTGGTGGTAGTCGGGGAGCACGTATTAGTCTCGACAGGGATGGAAATTCTATTCCGCAAACACGAAATGGTTTTTGTGATGCCTGGCGCTTTCGTTCAGAGCGTACTGAGGATAAAAAAGATAAACTACTTATTCATTATTGCAACGGTATCTTTCACGTCAGAGAAACACCTGTTCGTGAGTTTCCTATTATCCGAGGTATTTGGTTTGAAAAAAACTGGCCTGGTTTTCTTAATGGGACAATTTACCAGCCACAGGATGAATGATATTGCAAAGGTTAATCACTATGCGAAATATAATTAAATCTATTAATGCTCTGCTTGCAGCATTGAACATTACCATTTTGGCGATCATCGTGGCATGTGTGACGTGGCAGGTGGCTGCACGATTTATATTTACTAGTCCCAGTATTTTTACAGATGAACTCAGCCGTTTGCTCTTTATTTGTCTTGGACTTTTTGGTGGGGCATACACCGCAGGGCAAAACCGGCATCTGGCGATTGACCTGCTACCTATGATGCTGAAAGGAAAAGCCCGACGTCATTTATTTTTGTGTATTCAGATTATCGTTATTATCTTCGCAACCATCATTATGGTATATGGTGGTGGGCTATTAACGATGGATACATTCGATTCAGGTCAGACCTCGCCCGCTTTAGGCTGGCAAATGGGATATATCTATATGAGCATCCCGATTAGTGGTGTACTTATTATTATATACACCATAGATATGGTTTTAACCGAACTTAAACAACCACTCTAAAGATAACAAACAACAACCAACCATAGTAGGAATGGAGAAATTATGGATTACTGGTTACCGATTATTGTGTTATTTGGTGCCTTCTTTTTTATGTTGGCATTAGGTGTACCTATTGTTTATGCCATTGGTTTATCGACACTGGCATCAATTTCCACACAACTCGATTTCAACTCAGCATTGAGTGTGGTTTCCCAAAAGTTAGCCTCCGGGTTAGATAGTTTTACGTTGTTGGCAATCCCATTTTTTATCTTGTCTGGCAACATTATGAACCATGGAGGAATAGCGCGACGATTAATCAACTTTGCCCGTATTCTCGGCGGTCGTCTGCCAGGCTCACTTGCCCACTGTAATATTCTCGCCAATATGCTGTTCGGGGCAATTTCTGGTTCAGCCGTGGCTTCGGCGGCTGCGATGGGCGGCGTCATGCATCCGCAACAGGTTAAAGAGGGTTACGACCCGGCATTCAGTACTGCGGTTAACGTTGCCTCTGCCCCGACGGGTTTGCTTATTCCACCAAGTAATACGTTAATCGTCTATTCACTGGTCAGTGGTGGTACTTCTATTGCCGCACTGTTCCTGGCGGGTTATGTTCCGGGAATTTTGCTGGGTCTGGCACTGATGGTAATAGCCGGTATTATCGCGGTACGTCGCGGTTATCCAAAGCCAGAACGCCCGACTTTACGCCAGGCTGGCGTTGCGATATGGATGGCTATCCCCAGTATTTTCCTGATTATTTTAATTATGGGGGGTGTATTAAGTGGTATTTTTACCCCGACAGAGGCCTCCGCAATTGCAGTAATTTATACCCTTTTCCTTGCACTGGTTCTTTATCGTGAAATCTCAGTTAAAGATTTACCTAAAATATTTCTGGAATCCGTTATTACCACTGCAATTGTCTTGTTATTAATTGGTTCTTCGATGGGTATGTCATGGGCAATGTCAAACGCTGACGTTCCCTTCCTGATTCTCGATTTGCTTAACACTATTTCTGACAACCCAATAATAATCCTGCTTATTATCAATATTATCCTGTTGATTATCGGCACTTTTATGGATATGACACCGGCGGTACTGATTTTTACGCCGATATTTTTACCGGTTGTCACCGAACTGGGCATGGACCCGATTCACTTTGGTATTGTCATGGTACTGAACATGTGTATCGGTATTTGTACTCCGCCTGTAGGCAGTGTGTTATTTGTCGGTTGTAGTGTATCTAAATTACCGATTAATAAAATTATCAAACCTATGCTGCCATTCTATGCCGTGATGGTATTGGTGCTGGCAATGGTGACCTATATTCCGCAAATCAGTATGGCATTGCCAAGAGCACTGGGCTACTGATGCGCATTCACTGGCGGCACCTGCCGCCATATTTATTAGAAAAGGAACATCTATGAAAATAAAAGTATCCGCTGGCATTATCGGTGCTGTTCTTATGTTATCCGCAAGCCAGTCCTGGGCAGTGACATTAAAACTGAGTCATAATCAGGATAAGTCTCATCCTGTTCATAAAGCGATGGAGTTCTTTGCGAAAAAGAGCAAAGAGTACTCTAACGGTGATATTACTATTCGTATTTATCCAAATGGAACATTGGGTACTCAACGAGAAACAATGGAGCTGATTCGTTCTGGCGCTATTCCCCTGGTAAAAACCAATGCGGCAGAAATGGAAGCATTTGAAAATTCCTATAAATTATTTAGCCTGCCTTATTTGTTCCGCGATCGTGATCATTATTATCAGGTCATGCAGGGCGATATCGGGAGAAAAATCCTCGACTCAACGAAAAGCAAAGGTTATTTCGGGCTGACTTTTTATGATGGAGGCGCCCGCAGTTTCTATGGCAATAAACCAGTACTGAAACCAGACGATCTGAAAGGCATGAAAGTCCGTGTCCAGCCAAGCCCTGGCGCAGTTGAAATGATCAAAGTCATGGGCGGTAACCCGACGCCACTGGATTACGGCGAGTTGTATACAGCCTTACAGCAGGGTGTGGTCGATATGGCAGAAAACAGCGTGATGGCGCTGACTACCATGCGTCACGGTGAAGTGGCAAAATCCTTCAGCCTTGACGAACACACTATGGTTCCCGATGTGGTTCTGATGAGCAATGCTGCGTTTGATAAACTTAGCCAGGAAAATCAGGCAGTTATATTAAAAGCAGCTAAAGAATCAATGAGCTACATGAAAGACTTGTGGAGCGAGGAAGAGAAACAAGAATTTGCAAAACTGGATAAAATGGGCGTGAAAGTCTACCAGGTAGATAAAGCTCCGTTTATCGAGAAAGTACAGCCAATGTACGCAAACTTCGCTAAGGACAACCCAGCCCTTGCCCCAATGCTGGCTGATATTCAGGCAGCTAAGTAATTATCTTCGTAGGGCTGCTTATTGTGGCCCTTATCGATATCTGCAAGTGCTCGCTACAAAAGCAAAACGCCGACCAATGGTCGGCGTTTTTACGTCTCGTTGAATAACGAATTATTCAGCTACTACGTTTACGAT
>NZ_JAVUPQ010000167.1:0-3288 GCF_032029835.1 Escherichia sp. AM3
TCGAAACGTACTCTCAACAGTTCGCTTAGGCATGGAAGTTTTGCGGCATTCTGGCTACACAATAACAAGGGAAGACTCACTCGTGGCTGCAACCCTGCTTACTCAAAATCTATTCACACATGGTTACGTTTTGGGGAAATTATGAGGGGATCTCTCAGTGCTCAGCATGTTTGAGTGCTTTACTCGCCGCGGGTTGAGAAATATGTAAAACTTCAGCCGCACGCGTTAAGGAACCACAAGTCATTACAGCATAAAAGATATCGAGATGTCTTAATTTCATTCCATGTAGCCTACTGATTATTTATTTCTACGGACTATTCTAACGAATAAAGTATAAATAATCAGATATACTCGTCATAATTCAAATTTTGGTTTAGTTGTCACGAGAATTAATTCGTAAACGTGCAAGCTAAATAGATTGACTAGGGGAATATACGGGGTAAGAAAGCGGCTCGGCATACTGCCCTATAATAAATTGTTAGGAGAAGTACGCCGAGTAGTGTGTAGCTATTAGGTAAAGTATGTACCAATTTCAATAAATATTTTAATTAAGATACTGTTTGAAATATCAAAAATAAAGGCACCGACCATAGGAACGACAAGGAAAGCTTTATGTGATGGTCCAAATGCTTTTGTGACTGTTTGCATATTCGCAATTGCTGTTGGTGTTGCTCCCATACCAAAGCCACAGTGACCCGCGCTGATCACGACAGCATCATAATCTTTGCCCATCATTTTGAAGGTGACAAAGCAGGCAAATAGCACCATGACAACAGTTTGTACAGCAATGATAATTAATACTGGCCCTGCCATGCTTGCCAATTGACCAAATTTTAATGACATTAACGCCATTGCCAAGAAAAGCGATAAAGCAACGCTACCTAATACATCGACGGTCGGCTCAAACACTTCGTGTTTAAATACATGAGTCAGTGTATTACGGATAATAATACCGACAAATAAACACCAGACAAAAGTAGGCAGTTGCAGAAAAGTATCTTTAAACAATGCACTGATATAGCCACCAACAACAATACAGATAATCAGCATTGAAATGGTTTCAATAACGTTATTTGCATTGATTTTTCTTTTGACGCTTGGTTGCTCAAAAGCTTCAACGATAGTGTCGCGCTCTTGCTCGGTTGTTTTAGGAATAGAGACCTTTTTCAAAAGATGACGGGCAACAGGGCCGCCAACTAAACCACCCAACACTAATCCAAGTGTTGCACAAGCCATCGCTAATTCAACGGCGCCTGTTACACCATATTTATCAGCGAGAATAGGGCCCCATGCTCCGGCATTACCATGACCACCTGTTAGAGTAATTGAACCTGCAATTAAGCCAATAAATGGACTTTCATTCATCATGACAGCCATACTCATGCCGACAGTATTTTGAATGGCGATTAGGATCGTTACTGCAATAGTTAATAGAACTAACGGCTTTCCTCCTTTAATCAGTCGAGAAAAGTCAGAACTTAGCCCGATAGAGGAAAAGAATGTGAGCATTAATAAACTTTGCAATGAAGCATCAAAAGTAAACGAATAACCTGATGTTTTATCAATAATTAACAGAACAATTGCAACAATAAAGCCACCAACGACGGCTTCTGGTATGTGGTTTTTTTGTAGGAACGGGGTAAATTTTACGACAAACATTCCTATGAGTAGCGCGATACATGCGACTAATAATGTATAACTGGCATCTAGGATCATTTTTTTACCTCTATTAGTTTACCAGAATTTTCACTATAACAATTTAACAATAGTGAAAAATGAAGTTACTTTGGTTAACTAATCTTTAACAATGAGTTTTATTAGGGTATCCATAACTTTTAGTTAATAGGGTCATAATTTTAGTGTGATCTTAATCATGAAATATTAAAAAGATTAAAATAACAACAATGGTATTTAATGATGGGTAAACCTAAATACCATGCGGGATCCGCACTATTTTCGGTGATAGCAAAAAATAAAAAAGTATAAATAATAAACAAAATTATAAGAGAAGGAGAACATGATAAGCGCAGGCCGAGCAATTTAAAGAAGTGTGATATACAACATAAAACAGCAGCATGACCTTTCTATATTTCGTTGCTTATCGAAGTGTTAATTTTCGGGTGGATTACTCTGTTTGTTGATTAATAACGGAGAAAAATATGATTGCTGTAATATTTGAGGTGCAAATACAACCCGACCAACAAACTCGCTATTTGACTTTAGCTGAGGAGTTAAGACCACTATTAAGTCATGTAGCTGGTTTTATTTCAATTGAACGTTTTCAAAGTCTAGCTACAGAAGGAAAAATGTTATCGCTATTTTGGTGGGAAAACGAATACGCAGTTCTGCAATGGAAAAATCATGTTTTACATGCGAAAGCTCAACAAGAAGGGCGAGAGTCAATATTTGATTTTTACAAAATTAGTATTGCTCATATTACTCGCGAATATTCATTTAAAAAGGACAAGGATAATGTTTGATGTTCACGTTGTTTTAGATAATCAAATAGGACAATTAGCATTACTAGGAAAAACATTAAGTAATAAAGGTATTGGATTGGAAGGGGGAGGGATATTTACGGTTGGTGATGAATGCCATGCTCATTTTCTTGTTGAACAAGGAAAGGAAGCTAAAATAGCGCTAGAGCAAGCTGGACTGTTAGTACTTGCGATCCGGACACCATTAATTCGTAAGTTAAAACAGGAAAAACCGGGGGAACTTGGCGAAATAGCACGAGTATTGGCGGAGAATAACATTAATATTTTAGTGCAATACAGTGACCATGCTAACCAACTGATATTAATAACGGACAATGATAGTATGGCTGCATCTGTTACGCTCCCTTGGGCAATAAAGTGAACTTGCGATGGCTAATTTAATACGAAAAGAGGTTACCTTTGAGTCCTCAATAGCCGCGATAGGGGCGGCTATGTCTGACATTTCACGAGTTAAAATACTCAGTGCTTTGATGGATGGGCGAGCTTGGACGGCCACTGAGCTAAGTTCTGTGGCGAATATATCAGCTTCAACGGCGAGCAGTCATTTATCTAAATTATTAGATTGCCAGCTAATCACAGTAGTAGCTCAAGGCAAGCATCGTTATTTTCGGCTAGCAGGAAAAGATATTGCTGAATTGATGGAAAGTATGATGGGGATCTCCTTAAACCATGGCGTACATGCCAAAGTTTCCACGCCAGTGCATTTACGAAAAGCACGTACTTGCTATGATCATTTAGCTGGCGAAGTTGCCGTTAAGATCTATGATTCCCTTTGTCAACAGCAATGGAT
>NZ_JAVUPQ010000168.1:0-3286 GCF_032029835.1 Escherichia sp. AM3
ATATCTTCCCAACCTTCTGCACCAGAAATAACGGCACAAATAGTCAACAGTAGAATATCCGATAATTTATGTTCCACTTTCCAGGTTTGTCTGTAATCGGGGATAATAGAAATATGTTCCATCAATTTTTTAAGTTCCATTTTGTTCTCCTTAATTAGGTAAGGAGTATTTGATCATGTATAAGCAATAAAAAACAGCTTCAGGTAATAAGGAATATCTCAATTTTTAAACATAAAATGCGAATTATTTAGTGCAAAAAGTGAACTTTTGATGATCTTTCCCTGGCCGTTGACTCGATTGCCGTAGCTCGAACGCAAGCACTCTTATCATTCAATGCCATATTGTTCAAAATATTAAAAACATTATCTTCGCATTTTTTGCAAATTTATATTTGCCCGAGTATAAATGCTCCGATATCTCTACGGATATAATTTTTGTCAGTGCAGAATTCAATTGCCAATCTAACAGCGTCTTGCCCCCCTCTTAACTGTAATACTCTGGCAGATGAAATCCTTTTCAAGGAATTGCGATCATCAAGTAAGCGAAATAATTCATCATCATTTAGTTTCTTACATTTATTATATAAACCATACTCTTTACTTGCCTTTCTTTTCTGGTATGTATTTGACATTGCAGGAACCTCCATAAAGGCTATCTTTTTCTATCGTTTGACTGTCTGGAGTCCTCCACCTACTCTGCCATCAGCGCACACGATGTTTGATTATCCTTACATACTTATTTTCCGTGGCCAAAATTCAGAATTCTCCCATCATTTTTGCCTATTTCTATAATAAAAACCCCACCAGCAATTTGGTCTGAGGGAATGGTACCTTCAACAACCCAACTTGTTGTTAACTCAGTGATTTCGTATGGTTTTTCTTCTTCTGCGGCATCCTGTCCATAACGATTCTTAACATATATCTCAGCTAATTCCAATGCTATAGCTTTATTTTTAACCAAATTTCTAACGGTATATTTACCTTCACTTTCATACTTGCGCATTATTTTAATATTATTATTACACTGCGCCCATGTGTTGTATGTAAAAACAAACAAAGATACAATGACACAGTTCCTAAACAATATTTTTTTACATATTACCATGAACTCTGCAGACATTAGGTAATCCTTTTCTGTTTGTTATTTCCTTCCCGTGGTTATCTATTGCTTTAAAATTACCACTGGGCGTACCTAAATAAAATGACTTGATATTGTTATCTTTACTTTTAACTATTTTCTCATCTTTACCTGAAAATATTTCGTCCCAATATTCTCCATGACTATCTGCACCATGAGTATGATAAGCTGATACTTTCTCAGTACCATTAGGGCAAGGGCTATTGAATGGATATGATCCTTTTCTTTCTCCTCGGTTAGGTGCTGTTGAGAAATATCTGCCACTATTATCCTTACATATTAAACCAGCGAACTCTTTATCTTCGCAAATAGATTGGCTATTTATTTTATTTAAGGCGTCATATGCGGTGCTATCTATAGAATCAAATTTATCTGGACCTATCATAGCGGATAGTGTGCCGCAAAGACCATTAGTACATGCCCCCGATTTTGCATCCTCCCACATAGATAAACCCAGGGGGTCGATGTCTGATATCGGATTCAATTGATATCCATACAGGTTCCATCCCCCCTTCAGTCCAATCGGATCCTGAGTGATATATCGCCCCTGCAGCGGGTCATAATAGCGGTGGCGGTTGTAATACAGGCCGGACTCCTCATCATACTGCTGCCCCGGCAGGCGGATAAGCTGCTGCAGCTGATGCGGGTTCTCTTCATTCAGCAGGTTGCCCCACTCATCGTATTCTGCGCACCATTCTGTTGCCCCTTCCTTACTGATAAGGGCCAGCGGCAGGCCGCGATGGTCGCAGTGGTACAGGTGGATTTTTCGCGCCGGCGTGTACACCGGGTCCATCTGGTTTTGCATCTGCTCCACCGTCAGGCCGCACGATGCCAGCCAGCGGCGGCTTTCCTCACTCACCCGGTCAGCCAGGATTTCACTTTCCAGCCGGTCGAGCATCTGCACCAGCACCGGCGGGAACACCACACTGCCACCGTCTTCGCCGCCGGACTGCTGAAGGGTATCCGCCAGGCTGCGGCGCTGCGTTTTCGCCAGCTCACCGGTGGCGGTTTCAACTCTGATGAGTGGCGTGAAGCTCCCCGGCTGATAAATCGTCTGGATGCGGGTTCTGTCGTTCTGTATTGTGGTCAGCCGGTCGCCGTCCCAGCCGTACCAGGTCACTTGCGGTTTCCGTGACAGCGACATCCAGCCCGTCAGGTCCCGTTCACGCCGCCATACCCGTTTTGCCACCCTGCGGCCCAGCGGGTCGTAAAGATAGCGGCTTTCGACCAGCGGCTCTGCATATTGTGTCCGCGTGTAGTGCACCAGCCGGTGCTGACTGTCGTAATGGTACCGGTGGGTGCGCTCATCATCCGTGCGGATAACCCCTTCCGGGATGAGGTCGGTTTTCTCCGTCAGCCTGCCGTGACGGTCATACCGGTAAAGATAGTGCGCGTCACGGGCGATACGGTTATCCGGCCACATGCTGAGGGCGCTGTCCGGGTGCAGCTCCGGGTCGGGCAGGCGGTTACCTGCCGGGTCTGTGGCATACGGGATGCGGATATCCAGATTCGCTGCGGTGGTGTGAACGCTGGTCAGCCTGCCGGTGGTGCTGTAGCTGTAACTCCGGGTCTGGCGCGGGCTGCTGATGCGGATGAGTTCGCCGTTGTCGTTCCAGGTGTAATCGCGGTCATACTGCAGGCTGTTCAGGTGCTGACGCTGTAACTGCCCGGCAGGGGTGTAAGCGGTGGTGAGTTCATAACGACCGAAGCTGCGCAGCGTTTCCCGGTGCAGGCGGTCGCGGGTGAAATCCACCAGCGGTGTGTCGCCGAGCTTCATGCCTGCCAGCCAGCCGCTGCCGTAGGTCAGCCATTCCACGGCGGGCAGGCTGTCCGGTATACAGCGGTTCGCCAGTCCCTGTGCGTTGTACGCATGTCTGGTCTCATGCTGCCAGAGCAGTTCATTCGTCTGCGGATGATGCACCGTCAGGTGTTCACTGGCGAGGCGGCCTTTACTGTCATAACCATAGTGCACCGCCACCCGGTGCCCTTCGCTGATATGGCTGATGTCTGTCAGCCAGCCGCGTTCGTCATACTGCCACCGCTCTGCGGTTTCACCCTTCACGGTGCGGTGAGTGAGGCGGTCTGCTTCGTCATAGTGCCAGTGGGTGACCAGCCCCTCATCCTCGCTGCGGATAAGTTTGCCGGTCAG
>NZ_JAVUPQ010000169.1:0-3246 GCF_032029835.1 Escherichia sp. AM3
GAGAAAAAGGTGACAGTGATAGTGCCACATTGTGAGGAAATTCCTGAGAAACTCCTGAGAAACTCCTGGTTCACACACATAATTCAGGAGCTTGCCATAGATAGTAACCAATTGTTTTATATTTTAAGACCATTAAATACGCGGCTACGATAGCGCTTTATATAATCATAAACTGTAGAGATAAAATATCTGCTTCTCTGATAACACTAATTGAGTGTCTTAAACTAAGTAATTTCATTTTTCCCCCTTTAAAAGCAATATATGTGCAATAGTTGAAGTTAAAGCTGTGCTGCCAGAGTTGATAATAATTGTTCTGTCTGTTGCCATGATATGCATTCATCAGTAACAGACTGACCATACTCTAGCGGAAAACTATCGGATTGTTTTCCATCTTGTAAAAAGCTTTCCACCATAATGCCAGCTACATATCCTGGTATTTTTTTCCGATTATCTATAACTTGACGTGCAACGGAAATTTGCCGTTTAGCCACTTTACCGCTATTACCATGGCTACAATCAATTATCAGACGATGGTTAATGCCCTCATCATGCATTAATTTCACTGCCTTAGTTATATCAGACAAACCATAGTTAGGTTCTCTACCTCCACGTAATATTAGATGTCCATGTGGATTGCCATCGGTTAATAGTGTAGATATACTATTTGTTAAAGATGTCATATATACAATATGTTGTTCACGGGCTGCAATAATAGCGTCAATAGCTAAGTTAATATTTCCATCAGTACTGTTTTTAAATCCAACTGGACAATGTAAACCAGACGCAAGTTGACGATGCGTTTGTGATTCAGTGGTTCTGGCACCAATAGCACCCCAACATATTAAATCAGCAATATAGGGAGTAAGAAAAGGATCGAGGAATTCTGTAGCGGTTGCGACACGCATCGTTGTGATTGAAGACAAACACTGGCGAGCATATCGTATCCCTTTCTCAACATCATAACTTCCATTTAGATCAGGATCGTGCATTATTCCCTTCCAGCCTTTACGGGTTCGAGGTTTCTCAAAATAAGTGCGCATTACAATGTACATTTTCGATAAGTACTTATTCTGTAATACGAACAATCGCTTCGCATAATCAACTGCGGCCTGAACGTCATGGATTGAGCATGGACCAACAATCACAAGTAAGCGAGGATCTTTTCCCAGCAAAATATTCGCTATAATATCTCGTTGCAGAGAGATCCATGTTACGGTTTCTTCCGATACTGCGATTTCTTTATGAATCTCGCCCACAGTGGGTAAACTGCCAAGCAACTTCCCGCGGTAGATTAATTTACTAGCTGACTGCATCTTGTCTCCTAAAAGCGCTATTTCAGACCATCAGTTGCACACAGTAGATGATAATGATAATCATTTACTGTATAATTGGCAATATATGGGGATTCATAGTCATTTCTGAGATAATATACGTTAGGCCTTCTCTCCCGTACGGAAATCACTTGTTTTCCGTAAATTACCTGAATCTTAATCCCTGAGCTGCGGCTAGCTGTGGAACTCACAAAAGCTGACCGGGCCGTGGCACAGCCTCTCTGCTGGCAGAACAGCGTACTGCAGAAGTCGTCGTACTGCCGCTGGTCCCGGCATCAGGTCTGCCCGCAGATGGCACTTCTGCCACTGATCTGCCGGTGGAGCTGAACGGCATGACATATCAGGCCTGCCGTGGGGATTTTGTGGTGCGCCTCGACGGCAGCACCTGTCTGCAGTTATAGAATAAAGAAGGCGGGGAGGTACGCCGGGAGGGCGATCCGCTGGAAGTGGCGTAGTGGCTGTAGGCCTGTAATGATGCAGGAATAGAAGTTCGTGTACAGGTTAATGAAAGCATCACCCCGTAAAAACATGCCGGCACGGTTTACACATCATTCCATGGTGGCAGCCGGTTAACTTTCCTGCGCCACCAGTGGAAAGAGGCCATGAGCAGTCCGAACAAAAAACCACTCGTGATACTTATAATAATGGCCTCACCTGCTACCATTCCTGACGGCCCCCAGTACATAAACCACATTGCACATCCCCAGGAAATACCCCATAAGCCCCCCATCAGCAGCGTAACCTGCCAGAACGGCATAAAGGGCAATGGCGGAAGCCGGATACCCAGCCGCCAGAGAATACGCAGCAGAGGAGGAGCATAATTACTCCGCCACATCTTTTTGCTGTCCATCAGGGCAATTGCCCGGGCTTTTTTTGCTCAAAAGTCACAGGAGCACCTCCGTTCCATGATGTAAACGTGACACAACTTATTGTTATTGATTATTATTATCATACCGTGATTATGTTGTCATGCACCTGTACACTGATAAAAGAAAGGGAGAACAGGAGGCTGGCTGAATAACCAATCCGTTCGTCCAGTTCAATGGCGGCCATCAGGTTCTGCTCCGCAATGTACTCACGAATGCGCTTCCTGTCCTGGCTGGCCAGTATGGTCCAGAATATCTCCATCATTTACCGGTAACCTTCCTGCTCATTTCATCCCGCCATGCAGCAGCGGAAGATTCGACCATGTCATGGGGAAGCACATCGCCGCGCCCGAGTTGCTGACGTCCTGCCTCAACCTGGTCACGGAACCAGGTATTATGCTGCCGTTCAACGGTCTGGCGCATAAAATCCCGGATTAACTGAGAGCCATTACGGTCCATGCTTTTTGCAGCGGCCATAAAAGCATCCTTCAGTTCAGCGTCGATTCTTAAACTCATATTAACCTGTGCCATTTATCACCTCGTCATTACCACGTATATACACAGTATATAACGATTCAGACATCGTCACCAGGATATGCCGCGCCAGCGGCATGGAAGGCGGCACGCTGTGGTTACATGTGATACCGGAGTAAAACCGCCGAAGCCCGGCGTCAGCCGGTACTGATTGATAGATTTCACCTTACCCACCCCCAGCCCTGCCAGACCATACCCGCTTTCAGCCATGATAGAGCTTCTGTGCGCGGTCGGAGTGGTCCCGACAAGGTTTACCCGCAGTCGGGGCGTATCTCCGCGTTAGCGGGCCGTCAGGGCCGCTTACGAGCGTGTACTGAGGACTTCCAGCCAGAAGACTGACAGCGATGGAAATGCTTAGTTACAACATTCATAATTAAAAGCGATGTTGTTCCCGCCCTTTGGGCGGGGGCGGCCTCGCTTTTCAGTTATGAGGGGTGAGCACGGTGCCGCGTTTGTGTGGTGTTTTTTATTCCTGATGTCTTTTTGTTGTGGTTTCAGAACGGTGAGGTTTGGGG
>NZ_JAVUPQ010000170.1:0-3238 GCF_032029835.1 Escherichia sp. AM3
GTATTGCTGGTTGATGAAAAGCGTGGTGAAGCTAGTATTAATATTAAGAATACAGATGATCATCCTTCATTGCTTTACACCACCATTGTTGATTTGCCTGAAAGCAATAAATCAATTCGTTTAATCCCGACTCAGCCCGTTATTCGTGTTGAAGCCGGTCAAGTACAACAGGTTCGATTTTTACTTCAGGCGACTGTTCCTCTGCAATCAGAAGAGCTGAAACGCGTAACGTTCGAAGGTATTCCACCAAAAGATGACAAGAGCAGCAGAGTTACTGTTTCAATTCGTCAGGATCTACCTGTACTGATCCACCCGGCTTCCCTGCCGGAAGAGCGAGAGACCTGGAAATTCCTGGAATGGCGTAAAAATGGCGACCAAATTGAGATTAGCAACCCCAGTAATTATGTCGTTCGTATGACCTTACAATTTAAAACGCTCCCTTCAGGAAAAACGGGGGCTATAAATAAGACCTATTTTCTACCACACACCAGTACAACTACTGCATTAACAAACGCTACGGATACAAAAGTCGAGTTTTACCCAGCCAGCCGATATGGTTATCGCGGTAATAAATATGTCACTGACTTAAAATAACTTTGCCTGGAGCGACAAGGATGTTAAAAAAAACGTTACTGGCCTACACCATTGGTTTTGCCTTTTCTCCCCCAGCCAATGCAGATGGTATAGAGATTGCCGCTGTTGATTTTGATCGGGAAACATTAAAATCACTAGGTGTAGATCCTAATATATCGCATTATTTTTCCCGTTCAGCCCGTTTTTTGCCAGGTGAATATTCACTGATAGTATCAGTAAATGGCGAAAAAAAAGGCAACATTGCTACGCGCTTTGATGAAAATGGCGACATTTGTCTTGATCAGGCATTTCTGCAACAAGCCGGTTTAAAAATTCCTTCTGAAGAAAAAAATGGCTGTTACGACTATATATTGTCCTACCCGGGTACCACAATCACACCATTACCTAACCAGGAAGCGTTAGATATTATCGTTTCACCACAGGCGATCATTCCCATAGGGTTGGATCTCACAAACGCAGCAACTGGTGGAACAGCTGCGCTGCTAAACTACTCTCTGATGAGCAGCCGTGCAGAATTTTCTAATGGGAGTTCGGACTACTCCCAGGCTGCACTTGAAGGCGGGATTAATATTAATGACTGGATGTTACGCAGCCATCAGTTCCTTACACAAACAAATGGCACATTCAGTAACCAGAACTCGTCAACCTACCTTCAACGTACCTTTACAGATCTTAAAACACTCATGCGAGCAGGTGAAGTTAACCTCAATAATAGCGTGTTGGAAGGAGCCAGTATTTACGGTATCGAAATCGCACCGGACAACGCATTGCAAACCAGCGGCAGTGGTGTGCAAGTTACTGGTATAGCCAACACCTCTCAGGCTCGTGTCGAGATTCGTCAACAAGGAGTTTTAATTCATTCCATTCTGGTTCCTGCGGGCGCATTCACTATCCCTGATGTACCTGTTCGCAATGGTAATAGTGATCTTAATGTCACCGTTGTCGAAACAGACGGTAGTTCGCACAACTATATTGTTCCCTCCACCCTGTTTAATCAGCATGTAGAAAGCTTCCAGGGTTATCGCTTCGCGATAGGGCGGGTAGACGATGACTATGACGAATCACCTTGGGTAATTAGTGCATCGAGCGGATGGAATCTGACACGCTGGAGTGCAATGAACGGCGGCGTTATCGTAGCAGAAAATTATCAGGCGGCATCAATCCGGTCGAGTCTGGTTCCCCTGCCCGATTTAACAGTGAGCAGCCAAATTAGTACATCGCAGGATACGAAAGACTCACTGCAAGGACAGAAATATCGTCTTGACGCGAACTACAATCTCCCATTTTCACTTGGGCTAACAACCAGCCTCACTCGATCTGATCGCCATTATCGCGAACTGTCTGAAGCGATTGATGATGATTATACCGATCCGACTAAAAGCACTTATGCGCTTGGTTTAAACTGGTCTAACTCCATTCTGGGTGGTTTCAACATCAGTGGCTATAAAACATATAGTTACGACGGTGACAATGACTCAAGCAACCTTAATATTAACTGGAACAAAGCGTTCAAACACGCCACGGTTTCCGTCAACTGGCAGCATCAACTTAGTGCTTCAGAAAATAATGAAGACGATGGTGATCTGTTCTACGTCAACATCAGTATTCCATTTGGCAGATCAAACACCGCCACACTGTATACTCGCCATGACGATCATAAAACCCACTATGGTACTGGTGTCATGGGAGTCGTCTCAGATGAGATGTCCTACTATGTGAATGCTGAACGAGATCACGACGAACGTGAAACGAGCTTGAACGGCAGTATCAGTTCCAATCTCCATTACACCCAAGTCAGCCTTGCCGCAGGAGCAAGCGGCAGTGATAGCCGTACTTACAACGGTACGATGTCAGGTGGTATTGCCGTACATGATCAGGGAGTGACCTTTTCACCGTGGACTATCAATGACACTTTCGCCATCGCAAAAATGGATAACAATATTGCAGGTGTCAGAATTACATCTCAGGCAGGCCCAGTATGGACAGATTTTCGGGGTAATGCCGTCATTCCATCAATCCAGCCGTGGCGAACATCAGGAGTTGAGATCGATACCGCCAGCTTGCCAAAAAATGTCGATATCGGTAACGGCACAAAAATGATCAAACAAGGCCGTGGTGCAGTAGGGAAAGTCGGATTCAGTGCGATAACACAACGCCGTGCATTACTCAATATCACACTTTCCGACGGCAAAAAACTGCCCAGAGGCGTTGCGATTGAAGATAGTGAAGGCAACTATCTGACAACATCAGTGGATGACGGTGTTGTATTCCTCAATAACATCAAACCGGACATGGTGCTAGATATAAAAGATGAGCAGCAATCATGCCGTATTCACCTTACATTCCCAGAAGATGCACCAAAAGATGTGTTCTATGAGACAGCAACAGGAGAGTGCCAATGAAACGGATAATAACAGGATGCCTGCTGCTGAACTTCGCCATGGCCGCTCAGGCAGAGTGTAATATCTCCAGTAGCATACAAAATATCGACTATGGCAAACGAAGTGCTGCCATGCGCCAAGTTGACCGGGGTAAAACAACACAATTAGCAGACAGAACAATCACGCTGGTAATGCAATGCGATCAGGACGCTCATATTCGTGTTCAGTTGAATACCGCTAATATTTCCAACAACGGATTTGGA
>NZ_JAVUPQ010000171.1:0-3200 GCF_032029835.1 Escherichia sp. AM3
GTGAAAGCGATTGTAGGCTTCCCTGACATCAATTGTGCCCACGATACTAGTCAACGCTTCTTCGAGCAAGTCAGTACAGAATCCTTTCGCATTGTGATTACTGAAAGGATACGTCTCATACTATAAGCCACTAACAACTCTTTGAAACCCCTGCGTTTTAACGTCATGTTAGCTTCTTAGCTGTTTGCCGGTTCAAGCGGCATATGAAAATCAGAAAACATTATTGATTATCATAGGATAAGCAGCATCTTTTTTCGGAATCGCCATTCAGATGCTAACATCTTGTAACATATTAATTAAATGGTGTATCCTCATTTCTATAGGAAAAATCCGCTTTAAAGCGGTTGCTGATTGTGATTATTAGCTTTGTGAGGCAATGGCAATGTGCGAAAGGATGTTAAAAAAAGATGTTTATTCTGAATGGGTTATACGCAATAGCCTGTACTGGATGACTTCGCTTACTCAGTGGAAGCTTTGTGAAGATATATCCTCTTGGACAATCTCTTTTGAAAACGATAGTCCCGAATGCCTCTATGAATTCGAGAGGCTGCTGAATGATTACACTTTGCGAGAAAAACTACAGCATAAAACAGGGGCGTTGAGAGATTCTATTGTCCATAAAGTGCTTCGCAGTGTCGATGAAAGGCTTTCGTGATGGAATTGATGCCATTCAATTTTGACAGATTGCCTAATGGACAGGTGTTTATAAGCAACCTCGCTGGTTTTCATCACTTCATTGATGAGCAAGAGCTGCTTGATCTTTCTGATGAGCAAATCAGTGCGGAACAATCAAACGCACTTGAAAGCAAGCTGTTCATAACCAACGAAAGCTCATCAGCTATTGCTCCCTATGCTTTAAGTTCTGCTTTTGCAAAACGATTGATGAATGAACTGGCGATCAGGCCAATTTTCATGATTGTGCCCACATTACGTTGCGACCATACCTGCAAGTATTGTCAGGTCAGTAGAGCTTCCGTGAACGCCTCTGGTTATGATCTAGATCCCGCTCTCATCCCTGATATCATTTCTACTATCAAAAAACTATCAACTCCACCTTACAAGATAGAGATACAGGGTGGAGAGCCACTCTTGCGGTTCGATTTAATTCAGTCTATCTATGAGCAATGTGCTGAAACGCTGGGAAGCACCGATTTTGAGATGGTGGTAGCATCAAGCCTGTCTGTCTTGAATGAGGATATGCTTGAATGGTCGAGAGACAGGAACATAACGTTCTCTGTTTCGCTTGATGGTGAGGAAGTTGTTCACAACAGTAATCGAATTCTTGGTCATGGGCTTGCTTACAGTAGAACAGTGTCAGGGGTAGAGGCTATCAAACGGTCTTTAGGCGCTGGTCGCGTTGCAACGGTTACTACAGTTACTAAAGATCTCATTAGGCATCCTGAATCAATTGTCCAGGCTCACTTGTCTCTTGGCCTCAAGGATATGTTTATCCGACCTGTTAGTCCCTATGGGTTTGCACAAAAAGCATCGTTCACATTTTCTATGGAGGAATACTTCAGTTTCTATGCCTCGTTGATAGATGAAATCCTTAAGATGAATAATGAAGGGATAAGGGTTGTGGAACATTCGGCCTCCATTCATCTGAAAAGGATCTTCAATCCTGGCTTTAGTGGTTATGCGGATTTAAAGTCGCCAAGCGGGGTCGTGCTTAACAGTATTCTTTTCAATTATGACGGTCGAGTATATGGTAGCGATGAGAGCCGTATGTTGCAGAAGGTGAACCCTGAAACGGAGTTCAGTGCGGGTGAGGTTAAAACGCTATCATTTTCTAAGAGTCCTTACTATAACGCAGTGTTGAGTTCATCGTTCAATTTTGCTCTGCCAGGTTGTGATACATGTGCATATCAACCATTTTGCGGTGCAGATCCATGCCAGAACATAAGTGTACAGGGTGAGCCTGTTGGTGATAGGAGTCGTTCAACGTTTTGTCAGTATCACAAGGGGATGTTCAGGTATCTGATGAACTGCATCTCAGAAGGTGGTCCGAAGGCTGAGATGCTAAAAGGATGGGCATATGTCTGAGGTTATTAGGAACGATATCTTTCATTTTGCTTCAAAAAAGAATGTGCCCACGGGGTTCTATCGGTTATGCAAACAAAAACCAATGAACCCTTTATTCTTTTTGCCCAATTTACTGGTAGTTGCTGAAGGCAATAATGATGCCATTCAACCATACTTTGATTTCTCTGTTATTAGCACTGAATTATATGAGTCAATTGAAGATGGAGATATTGGGATAATCAACAATGGCAATATGATACGCGTAATTCTGTCCCGCAGAGCCAATCATAATACTGTCTTAGTAACGGAACGCTGCAATAACTTGTGTCTGTTTTGTTCGCAGCCACCAAAGAAATCAAATGATGACTGGCTACTTACCCAATCAGCTCTTGCTATAGCTTCATTTGGTTTGGATGGAGTTGTTGGGGTCAGCGGTGGAGAACCTTTGCTGTATGGAGATGATTTCCTTCACTTCATTGATTTTATCATCGAGAATTCACCAGATACTGCTTTGCATGTTTTAACAAACGGACGCAAATTTGCTGATATCAACTTTACTCAGGAAATGGCAAAGCGAAGCAAAAAGATCAAAATCACCTTTGGTATCCCGCTCTACTCATCAAGACCACTTGTGCATGATCATCTGGTAGGGAGTGATGGCGCATTTAATGAAACGGTTAAGGGGTTAATCAATGCAGGAAACTCAGGGATTAATATCGAACTTAGAGTTATTCCGACACTGGCTAACTATACAGAATTGGATGATATTGTAGACTTCGTTGGCCGAGTGTTCTCCAACATTAATCAGATTTCCCTTATGGGGCTGGAATCTATCGGTTGGGCACGAAAGAACTGGTCAACAATCTTCATTGAGCACAGCAGTTATAGTGAGAAAATAACCTCCGCCATAGACGCTGCACACAGGTCAGGCATACCTCTAACAATTTTTAATTATCCTTTGTGTCATCTTCCTGAAAGAGCTTGGGAGCTTGCTGCTCAGTCGATCTCTGATTGGAAAAATTACTATCCGAAAGAATGTGATGAATGCACTCAGAAGTCTTCCTGTGCTGGTTATTTCAGTTCCTCCACAGGCAGTTTTCATCAACCACCGAGACCAATTTTATGAAAAAATTTAATTTTGCTGCTCTACTTCCGGGATTTTTGGCACTCAATAATTC
>NZ_JAVUPQ010000172.1:0-3193 GCF_032029835.1 Escherichia sp. AM3
GGGTGAGAAATAATGGCAAAAGTGCGGCGCTTCGCCACCTCTTGCAAATAAGGAGACAACGTCATAATTCTTTCTTCTTGAGTAAGCGGCATCGCGCCGCGCTTGTTGAAAACGAAAAATTGCGGCTATTTTACCCATCAACGGGGGGGAGGCAATCAGTGTTTACACAGGAGCTGCTCCAGTTCGTGCAACGAAGAAACGGTCCAGGTGGGCGCGATGCCTTCTGGTTGCTCGCGATGGTGCGCATTCAGCCAGCAGGTCGCAAGCCCGGCGTTGATGCCACCGAGAATATCGGACTCGGCAGTGTCGCCAACCATCAGCACGCGTGAACGGTCAGGATTGCCCGCCTGTTCCAGCGCATAATCGAAAATTTTCTTATTCGGTTTGGCAACGCCAACTTCTTCGGAAATCACCAGCAAATCGAAGTAATCACGCAGGCCCGTGCGTTCCAGACGCACTTGCTGCAAGGCGCTAAAGCCGTTGGTGATGATGCCGATTTTGGCGTTGCCACGAATGGCGTTAAGCAGAGAAACCGCGCCCGGCAGCGGCGTGCAGATTTCCGCCATCGCATTAATAAAGGCATCGTTAAGCAAGCCTGCTTCAACTTTCAGCCGTTCGGCCCAGCTCTCAAAACGCCCGTGCTGAAGCTGTAATGAAGTGATCGCGCCGTTTTGATAATCCACCCACAGTGGCTTGTTAACGGCCTGATAGTCCTGAAAATCTTCAGCGGTAAAGGTGACGCTGTAATCAAGAAACATCCGCTGCAGGCCGGTGAATGAGTCAAAGGTAAACAGCGTTTCATCGGCATCAAAGAAAATCCAGTCCCACTTCATTATTCCACCTTGTCTTACATACTGATTGGCAACGCCATGATGATGGCGTCTTCGCGACCGTCCGTGGTGGGGTAGTAATTGCGGCGAATCGTCGCCTCGTTAAAGCCTAAACTTTCGTACAGGGCAATGGCGGCAGCATTTGAGGCACGGACTTCCAGCCATAGTGTCGCCACGCCGCGTTTTTCCAGTTCGTCGATCAGATGTTCCAGCAGCACCCTTCCCAATCCCTGACGCTGATAGTCAGGATCGACCGCAATATTGAACAATGTAGCTTCATCCAGCACCACTTGCGTAATCGCAAACGCCGCCATTTTGCCGTTTTGCGTTAACTGAAAGTTGAGATAACGCTCGCCCTGGTTGCTGGCAAAGGTTTTTTCACTCCACGGAAAGGCGTGGGCGCGTTGTTCAATGTGGTAAGCCGCCGGTAAATCAGTCGTTTCGAGGGAAGAAATCGTGTTCATATGTGCAAATTTGTTGCCATAACGCGGCGCGTGCCGTTGGGTTTGCCCGTAATTCGGTGAGCGCCGGTGATGCCACCTGAGCGCCTTCCAGTGATAGCGGTTCGTCAGTACCCAACCGCCAGCTGTTGCAGCGACTGCCTTGCGGCAGCATCGCGATTTTTTCTGGCGTCAGTTGCAGCACTTGATCGGGGCTGACGGTTAATGCGCGCAGAACATCGCTCACTAAAGGATCGGTCAGGGCGGGAAGATCGTTTGCCACCATCACCAGACGGACGTGTGCCGGGATCGCAATGGCAATCTCCCCCTGCAACGCGCCAGGGCGACGCAGCGACCACTGGGTAATGCCCAGTTGCTGTAACTGCCAGTCTCGTCGGGATGTCATAGCGAATCGCTCCTGTTGTCAGGGGCGCAAATATAGCAAATTCGTCGATACCGCGCCAACATATGGCTATAATCGCCGCCAGTATCAATTGAGGAGCATTCCATGTCTGCATTTACCCCGGCAAGTGAAGTCTTGCTGCGTCACAGTGATGATTTCGAACAAAGCCGTATTCTGTTTGCCGGAGACTTACAGGATGACCTGCCCGCGCGTTTAGATACCGCGGCCAGCCGTGCTCATACCCAGCAATTCCACCACTGGCAGGTATTAAGCCGCCAGATGGGGGATAACGCCCGTTTCAGTCTGGTCGCCACGGTGGATGACGTCGCAGATTGCGATACGCTGATTTACTACTGGCCGAAGAACAAACCGGAAGCCCAGTTCCAGTTGATGAATTTACTTTCTCTGCTGCCAGTGGGGACAGATATTTTTGTCGTTGGCGAGAACCGCAGCGGCGTGCGCAGCGCCGAGCAGATGCTGGCAGATTATGCGCCGTTGAATAAAGTCGACAGCGCTCGTCGCTGTGGCCTCTATTTTGGTCGTCTGGAAAAACAGCCGGTATTTGATGCCGATAAATTCTGGGGCGAATACAGCGTCGATGGCCTGACGGTCAAAACGCTGCCTGGCGTGTTTAGCCGCGACGGTCTGGATGTCGGTAGCCAGTTGCTGCTCTCGACGTTAACCCCGCACACGAAAGGTAAAGTGCTGGATGTCGGCTGTGGCGCGGGTGTGCTTTCAGTTGCCTTTGCGCGCCATTCGCCGAAAATTCGTCTCACCTTGTGCGATGTCTCTGCGCCAGCGGTAGAAGCCAGCCGCGCAACACTTGCGGCCAACGGTGTTGAAGGTGAAGTCTTTGCCAGCAACGTCTTTTCCGAGGTGAAAGGTCGTTTTGATATGATCATCTCCAACCCGCCGTTCCACGATGGGATGCAAACCAGCCTGGATGCGGCGCAAACGCTGATTCGCGGCGCGGTGCGTCATCTTAATAGCGGCGGCGAGCTGCGAATTGTAGCGAACGCCTTCCTGCCTTACCCGGACGTGCTGGATGAGACATTTGGCTTCCATGAAGTGATTGCGCAAACCGGGCGTTTCAAGGTGTATCGCGCCATTATGACCCGCCAGGCGAAGAAAGGTTAATTATCTCGCCGAATACCGTGTCGGATGCGGCGTGAACGCCTTATCCGACCTACAAAACCTGCACGTTAGCCCTTCGTAGGCCAGATAAGACGCGCCCGCGTCGCATCTGGCATCTGCACCCAAATACCGTGTCGGATGCGGCGTGAACGCCTTATCCGACCTACAAAACTACCAAACCTGCACGTTAGTTTCCTGATGGACATTTTTCCAGCAATTACACCTCCGGCGATAATTAACTATTGACGAAAAGCTGAAAACCACTAGAATGCGCCTCCGTGGTAGCAATTCTTTTTAAGAATTGATGGTATGCGAAGGTGGCGGAATTGGTAGACGCGCTAGCTTCAGGTGTTAGTGTCCTTACGGACGTGGGGGTTCAAGTCCCC
>NZ_JAVUPQ010000173.1:0-3134 GCF_032029835.1 Escherichia sp. AM3
GTGTTTCCCACAATGCTGTCAGCCCGGTTCACCACATCCCTGCCGGTCTGGATAAACGGTGCATCCGGTGAAAGAATGTCTTTCGGCTTGTTCATGAATGACTCTGTAATGGTTTTTCCGGTTTCACCGGTCGCCCATTCCGTGGTGCCGTCATTTTTCAGGCCGCCATCCCCGCCGGCAGTCACGCCACCGTAATATTTTGTCTCGTCCGGATTCGCGTTATAGCCGGGGATACTCTCCTGTGGCTTAAAGCCCTGAATACTGCTGCTTCCCTGCCCTTTGATCTGGTGAGCAAAATCAGAACCGGCCCGGTAATCACTGTTGCTGTCAGCCTGTGCCATGCCGGCAACCAGAGCCAGTATCAGAGGTAAAATACGTTTCATTTCCCGGAATCTCCTTTCCCTGCCAGTAAATCATGAGCCACCTGCCGGCAGTCACCCGTGGCGGCCACTTTCTCCAGCGCCTGGCCGACCCGCAGGTTTCCCCGGATGATGTCGTATCCCTGACTGCAGAACACCACCAGTGCCGGTACAGTGCGAATGCCGTACTGTGAAAACAGCGTCGGGTCGATCTGAACACCATCAGTCGCTCCGTCTTTCACCAGGGACAACACAGCTTCAGCGGTGGTCTTCAGGTCATTGTTCACCATGCCCCGCAGTGTGGCCGGAATACCGTAGTGCCGGGTTTCGCCCAGCATTCGTTTCAGCCCCTCTTCGGGAATGGAAAACGACACAAAATACAGAGCACCCTGCCGGGGTTTCCCGTCCTGCGAAGCCTGCTGTTTACGAACCAGCTCATCCAGGAAATGGTTATCTGAACGCTGAAGGGGGGTTTCCAGCACCTGTTTCTCCGCCCAGGCTTTCAGCTGATGGTCAGGTTTTTCACGCAGTTGTCTGCTTAAATTTTCCTGCTGCTTCAGGAACTGGCGGTTTTCAGGAGTGTTCACGTTTTCTGACGCCATAACCGCCCCGTTCAGCATCATCAGCAGTGCTGCCAGAGATTTCATACTCAGCTTCATCATTCACCTCACAGGAAGACACAGTTACGTTTACGCCACATCAGGTAGCCGAAGTTTTTCTTTGTGTTGGGCGGATTTTTCCCGGTTTCCCAGCGGGTCACGCTGCGCCCGAACGGGTGGCACTGCCCGCTGTCCGGATACATATTCACCATCTGGTAACGCCAGCGTTCTTTGGGCAGGATTGGGGACGGATATTCATTACAGACGGCGTTATTTTTCCCGATGGTTTCCATAATCATGCCCTGACGGTGCAGCTTGAACGCCATGCGTTCACTGACCAGCAGGGAGGACTGCAACGGACTGGACTCATTACTCACCCAGCCATTGAACGGGTACATACTTCCCTGCTAACCGGCACACCAGAACAGAACAACGAGAGGCATATTAAAGGCGCTGTCAATCGCATCTGCTGCGCAGGCTCCCTGTGCTATCGGATAGGCAAAGATGACAGCTTCCGGATTGAGAATGGTGGTCAGGCTGCTGTCCGTCCAGGTGGGGTCGATTTCAGAAAGATAAGCGATATCCAGGTCACCACCTTCCAGACAGCCCAGCGATGTGATGATGTTCAGCCAGTACGTCAGCGGGTATTTGTACCAGTGAACGTGATAGAACGCCCCATTTACCTGCTTCTCATCCTTTTTCGCCGTTCCCTGTGCCGTTTTACCAAAAGCCGGCAGGCTGAAGCCCAGGTTCACCATGCATCCCGGTGACCGGGTGACGTCCGTCAACGCCATCGGCTCCCAGTAACCAATGGCCAGCCCGATACGCCTGAACAGCGGCGGCGGTGCCGGACAAATCTGAATGGGCATCGACGGGTTCGCCGTGTCGGGGACCTTACCCTGACTGACTTTGATACTGCCCAGCGAGAGCGGGAAAATACAGCTCCAGCAGATATCTGTGATCGGGTTTACAAAACGCCCCTCACAGGCAGAATCCGCAGACGCCGCAGGGACATGACCGGCGAAAAGGAATAACATCAGCAGCCACAGCCTTCGCTTCATTTTCTGCCCTCCTCTGCCGGAATAAATTCCACCTTCAGGAAGCGATCGCCGGGAACGGCGCTCACCCGTGCCGGGACCTGATCAATGCCGAGGCGCTGGCAGAGCACACCGTTCTGGTCAAAGTAAACACGGCTGTCCAGAGACTTCTGCATCTCCGGGATACTGCCCTGCACGAGGATAATTTTGCTCTCCAGTGTGGGCGGCGTCTGGCGTTTCATCCAGGCCACCTGCGCCGGATCATCGCCATTGATGAAATACAGCGTCTGGTTAAAAGGAACATACTGCAGCGGATTCATCACTTCACCCTGACGGGCAAACACCCGCCCTTCGTTATCCCGGATATCCGCAGCCAGTCTGACGGACGGGTCAAACAACCGGCTGCCGTATTTCTCCGTGCGTCCGATACCGGGCACGGCAGGGGGCCGCAGACTGTTGCGGATCACCCGCTCCTTAAAGGCATCCATTTTCCGGCCCATCTCACCGGACTGCTCCAGTGCCGTCAGGCGCTGCATGATCACCGTCAGCATGTCCGGCTCCTTTACCGGCCACAGATCGCCCCAGGTACCAAGATCGGCGGCGGCCACACTCTGCCCCCATATCAGCAGGGCAATCAGCCCCCGGCATCTCATGGTTCCGCCCTCATTCGCCGGGCAATATCCTGCTGGATTTCCCGGGTGATATCCGGTGCCCCCTGTACCACAGCAGGCGACACCAGAATGACCGCGTGGTGTTTCTGCTGCCACGCCTGCAGGCTGGCTTCCAGTGCCGTGTTAAAACGCGCTGAAAGGGCTTTTGACTGCGCTTCTGACAGTTGTTTCTGACTGGCTCTGTCAAAAAACGCATCCACGGTCTGTTTCATGTTGAAGGCGACAGTCACCGGTGCGTTCAGTCTGACAATGCCGTAACTGACGGCTGCGTTCAGTAACACCATTGCCAGGCATCCCGGCACCGTCCACCACCAGTGGCTGCGTCGTTCTGCCATGACGTCGGCGGGTTTCTGCGTTGAACTCATGCCACACTCCTGTATTTCTCATGTTCTTCCAGCCAGGCTTCCAGCGAAGCCATTTCCGGCCCTGACTTCGTCCACGCCAGCTGCCACACTGCCTCATGAATAC
>NZ_JAVUPQ010000174.1:0-3086 GCF_032029835.1 Escherichia sp. AM3
GCATAAAGGGATGTTCTGCGTGATTAAGGTAGAACATATCTATCCACGGCGCGATGAGTTGTTGAAACTCATCTTCAGTGAGCGGATTCATTATGCGATGTCGAAATTCAACGTCATCTTTTGCCGGGGCGATAATTTGCCCAATGCAAACCAGCAGTGCTAAAGCGGCCAGTTCCATATCGTCACGGGGCAAACTTAATCGCCACTGATCTCTACTGCAGTATAGCGATTGCAGATTTATGATTTGGACTTTCCCCCCGTTTCGCGGGCGTACAGGGATCTAGTTATCAATAAGCAAATTCATTTGTTCTCCTTCATATGCTCCGACATTTCTCCTGCATTTCTATACGTCGGCACACTTCCGTTATCGGTAAAAACAAAGAAAAAATACGGCGTAATTAATTCAATACTCACATTCACTGCAAAAATATATTCATTGGTTTAATACAATTAACCTATACATATATTAAGATGTGTTGAATTGTTTAAAGACAATAATGCATGCATTTCAAATCTGCAAGTTATTCGTTTTATTATTAAAGAAACTTTTAGTTATAATAATTACCATAAATTTTATTACATAAAATATTCATACTGTGAATATAAAATCTCATACCGGGAAATTAAAAGAAGATGTACATTGTGCACCTTCCCTACTTAAGTAGGGATAAACCGTTATTGGTCTTATTATCGTCATTGATAACAATCATTCCCGAAGTTATTTGGGATTTGCAGGGATGACTCTGGTCATCCCTTCATCCCCTGTATAGGTAATAACAATACTGTTACCCTGCCAGACCCATCCATCCAGATTCTGTTTCCCTTCCAGCCAAAGTAACCCATCTTCATCTACTACTTCAGAAAAACTACGTTTCCAGGTGAAGGGTACATTGACGCGATTAAGTGCAAGCGCCTCATACTGCTGTTCATGACTTAGGTCCTCGTAGACCTGGCCATCGAGCAGTTGTTTACCTGAAGACGTTTGTACATAAGGCAATAATGGCAGGCTCATTTCCCCATCCCTCGTTACCGCAAGAATGGTTTCATCGTTATCCTGCAAGCTATATTCTTCAGCCCACTGCAGGACCTTGCGAGCCTTGAACCTTTTTTCACACTCGGCGCTTTCAAATTTATCCATGCCATTGCCGACCCATTCTGGCTCATCCATTTCCGCATCATCGTAAATGCTATCCAGCCATTGCCGGTAAGCATCAGGGAAAAATAAGGATGCTCCATTAAGCTCCTCAATATGTTGCTGCGTCCGCCACATGACTCTAACGTTGCTATAAATATGCTCATGTCGTCCGTAACCCTCGCCATCAGGCAGCAAAATGGTGGCAACAGGAATCTCAAAACCAGCGGGACGATATTTGCGATGATGGCGATGTAAACGGCCCAATCGTTGGAAAAGCAAATCTGCAGGACAATGCTGAGTAATTAACCAATCAAAATCAACGTCGAGTGATTGTTCCACGACCTGGGTTGCGACAAGTATCCGTCCAACATTTCGCTTCCCATTTTTGCCGAAATTGCTAATAACTCGATTCTCTTTTTCACGACGATCGTTCAGCGTAAAGCGCGCATGAAACAAATCTATATCTACTTGCGTGTTATTTAGCTCCTTTAGCCGTTGGTAGCATACTTGTGCAACGTCAACCAAATTGCAAATAAGACAGGCCTGTGCACCCGCGTTTGCCGCTGCGATCATTCGCTCTAACATCGTAAGGTCAGGTAACATGTCAGCTAAATAAATAGGTTCTGGCTGAATCGAAAAGCGGGGCGGGAGTTGTTCTGGATGAGCTAGCAGATCAAAACGTTGCGCACCATTCACACCTCGCCAGTTAATGAGTGGATATGCGGAGTTATTTTCCACTGGATCTGTATGCAGACCATAAGTATCCAGAAGTTTCTGTTTTTGTTTCATTGGTAGGGTTGCGGAAAGAAGAATAACACTCCCTCCCACATCAGCCTGAGCCTTGAGCACTGCCTCCAGCAAGCCGTTCATATAGGTGTCGTAAGCATGAACTTCATCAACAATTAAAACACTTCGACCAATTCCCAAACCACGGATAAAGCGGTGTTTAACTGGCAATACCGATATCAACACCTGATCAATCGTGCAAACGCCGATTTGCCCAAGAAACACTTTCTTATTGCTTTGTGACAACCACTGACAACACTGAACCCACGCTTCTTCTTGCCCCTGTTCAGTAATCGCGCGTGATTTTATTGATTGAAAGAGGTGGTTAAACCGTGAATTGCCATGAGCAAGAATAAGATTTGGGGATGAAAATAAGTGGCTCGCGCTCGCTTCCATTCTCGTAAGCATAGCATTCGCGGTAGCTTGTGTTGGGAGGGCAAAAATAACACTATCCGCAATTTGTTGATCAATAAGTTTCCAAGCATAGGCCAGCGCTGTTTCCGTTTTACCGGAGCCTGTAGGTGCCTCTATTACCGTCAGCCCGGGAGCTACTGGAAGAGCATCAACTAACACCTGTAATTGTCTGGGTTGATAGCCATTGTCCAGTAGTGCATGAACACCTTCATAACATCGCTTATTTGATACAAGTCCACTCAACTCCAATACCCGGCTCGCATCCTGCTGTCGGTCCTGGAAATACGTTCTCAGAGCATTTATGTCGGAAGGCGCATCCTCATTAAACAGAAAGGTATTCGTTGTAGTCCAGGAGCCTAACCAGTCAGCAAGCGAGCAAAAACCTGCTAACAGTGATGAACAATCAGGTGGTATATCGTTTATAGATAACCCCGCTGGCGTTAAAAATAATGCTTCCAGTACAGATATCCACTCCTCACGAGCCTGTTTATCTTGCGCAGCATAAGATGCCAGAGAAGCTGGCATTTCCCAACGCGACTTATCTTGATCCTGGGAATGTAATATAAAACCATGATGTCCTGTAACGGCCTCTACCCATGGAAACCAGGACTCATAAGGATGAGGAGCGGCATCAAAAAAACTGAAAAAATCCCCGAGAGATTGCTCTGAAAGTGAATCCTGGTTAAACCAATACAGACCGGCTGCACCATGATTAAATTTACGGCACATTTGTGTTGATGGACCATTAAGT
>NZ_JAVUPQ010000175.1:0-3072 GCF_032029835.1 Escherichia sp. AM3
CGACATCCGTGAACATTCAGACCATCGTCCTGGGCAATATTCTGGCAATCGATCCGGCGGATATCCTGCAACTCACTATCATTGGCATTCTCTCGATCATCGTGCTTTTTTTCAAATGGAAAGATCTTATGGTGACCTTTTTCGACGAGAATCACGCCCGTGCTATTGGATTGCATCCGGGCAGATTAAAAATCCTCTTCTTCACCCTGCTGTCGGTTTCGACCGTTGCGGCGCTGCAAACGGTTGGTGCCTTTCTGGTGATCTGTCTGGTGGTGACTCCCGGTGCAACAGCATGGTTGTTAACCGATCGTTTTCCCCGCCTGCTCATGATTGCTGTAACTATTGGCAGTGTGACCAGTTTCCTCGGCGCGTGGGTCAGTTACTTTCTGGACGGCGCGACAGGTGGAATCATCGTGGTGGCGCAGACACTGCTGTTTCTTTTAGCATTTGTCTTTGCGCCCACCCATGGGCTTTTGGCAAATCGTCGGCGTGCGCATAAAGCGCTGGAGGATCGCTCATGATGGCATTATTACTGGAGCCACTGCAGTTCACCTTTATGAGTCACGCACTGCTGATTTCACTGGTAGTTTCCATACCCTGTGCGCTGCTGTCGGTCTTTCTGGTCCTGAAAAGTTGGGCACTGATGGGTGACGCGATGAGTCATGCGGTTTTTCCTGGCATCGTGCTTGCCTGGATTCTGGGGTTACCTCTGGCTACAGGGGCATTCGTCGCCGGAGTATTCTGTGCGGTGGCGACGGGATACCTGAAAGACAACAGCCGAATCAAGCAAGATACAGTGATGGGGATTGTTTTTTCTGGCATGTTTGCCGCAGGTCTGATCTTGTATATTGCAGTCAAACCAGACGTACATCTTGATCATATTCTTTTCGGCGACATGCTCGGGATAACCATCGGCGATATAATCCAGACGGTGATTATTGCCGGACTGGTTACACTTGTTATTAGCGTAAAATGGCGGGATTTTTTGCTGTTCAGCTTTGATTATCAACAGGCGCAGGCAAGCGGTTTGCATACGAGATGGCTGCATTATGGGCTGCTGTGCATGGTCTCCCTGACCATTGTGGCGACGCTGAAAGCGGTAGGTATCATTCTCTCTATTTCTCTTCTCATTGCGCCTGGTGCCATTGCGGTACTCCTGACACAACGCTTTCATATTGCGCTCCTGCTGGCGACTGGCATATCGATATTGGTCTCAATGACTGGTGTCTGGCTGTCCTTTTTTATCGACAGCGCGCCAGCTCCGACAATTGTTGTCTTATTCGCGGTCATGTTCATCATGACGTTTACCGTTACCAGCATCAACGCACGCACAAAGGAAAATGCCGAACCACGGGATTTGTTATCATCCGATTAGCAGAACACTCGGCCAGCAACATCCGCTTATTGGCGATGCGCTTGAACGAATAATGCACAGACTTATGATTCTGATAAGTTTTGTTGCCAGAGAGTTGCTGCGGACTGGATAGCAAGTAATGTCGATTCTCAGGGGTAGCAAACAGCGCAGTAAAATGAGGGAAGTAGTGGCAAAACATAGAGAAAATTGGGGGGCGAGGGCCAGTGATGTAAAAAACCACGCTAAGAGTTTAATTAATTGTTTGTATTGAAGTTTAATGATCTTAACTCACCCTTAAGAATATCTTCCGGTAACGAAGACGTATAATGCCCCAGCATATTTATATGGCTATGTATCAGCAGCGATAATCTTGCCGGATGCTACTCCTCAGGAGTTTCTCCCGATTTGCGAAGATGTGACAACGCCTCCTGCATGTAAAGTGTGTTTCACAGCACAACCGCATTGGTCACCAGCCCCAGAGCACCTAGTTGATCTTCCTGCCCTTAACGGTAGCTGAAGATGACTGGGCTGGATGGACAATCCTGCATGGTGCATTGGGAGAGCAGATAGAATTGGTTGGCGACGATCTGTTTGTGACCAACGTAAAGTATATTCAGCGCGGCATTGACGAAAACCTTGCCAATTCAGCATTGATTAAACTCAACCAGATTGGTTCCCTGAGTGAAACCTTTGATGCGGTACAACTTTGCCATGACAACAACTGGGGCACCTTTATCTCACACCGCAGTGGTGAGACAGTGGACAGCTTTATCGCCGATATGACAGTTGCAATGCGCGCAGGTCATCTCAAAACGGGAGCTCCATGCCGGGGTGAGCGTATTGAAAAATATAACCAGCTTATGAGAATTGAGGATGAACTGGGTTCATCGGCGCAATTTGCTGGAAAGTCTGCCTTTAAATGACATTATTGTGCCAATCCCCCAGGCTTACACGTCGGGGTTATTCTGGAGGAATGATGAAAGCTCACGTTTTTGTTATTTCTATGCTTACTGGCATTGTCGTCACCTATGCCGTGTTACTTCTTGGTTGCTTGTTCATCGATAAAACGCTCCCCACTGTAGATGTTGTCATTCTGTCACTTGTCGTGGGGGCTTCTGCTCAGCAATTGTCGAGGGTATTAATGTCAATAAATAGAACCTTCCCTTATCTTGCATGTAGTCAAAGGATATAAATTAACAATATCAGTCAAATGAGAACATATTCTGATATTGTTACGATAAAAAATTATTTTATGAGGGGTACATGATTAAATCACTTTTTGCCGTCATTATCGGCGGTTCTGTTGGATGTACTCTGCGCTGGTTACTGTCCACACGCTTTAACAGTCTTTTTCCAAATCTACCTCCAGGTACACTGGTGGTGAACCTCCTTGCCGGGTTAATTATTGGTACTGCGTTGGCGTACTTTTTACGACAACCACACCTTGATCCTTTTTGGAAATTAATGATAACAACGGGACTTTGTGGAGGTCTGAGTACTTTCTCTACATTTTCTGTTGAAGTATTCGCATTACTCCAGGCGGGAAATTATATATGGGCTTTGACGTCTGTACTTGTTCACGTCATTGGCTCCCTCATCATGACAGCTTTAGGCTTTTTTATCATAACCATACTTTTCGCATGAGAATTCATTAACGTTACAGGTTTATCAACTAATGTGACGCTGAGGATAGAATTTCGCTCCATGGTATGCGTGTG
>NZ_JAVUPQ010000176.1:0-3058 GCF_032029835.1 Escherichia sp. AM3
CAACTGCCTATCTTGTTTCTATGGCGATGATCGCCTCTGGTATTGGTACCTGGTTACAAGTAAACCGCTACGGCATCGTCGGTTCTGGCCTACTCTCAATTCAGTCAGTCAATTTTTCATTTGTTACGGTCATGATTGCGCTGGGCAGCAGCATGAAAAGCGACGGTTTTCACGAAGAGTTAATCATGTCGTCGCTTCTCGGCGTCTCCTTCGTTGGCGCATTTCTGGTTGTCGGATCTTCATTTATCTTGCCCTATTTACGTCGGGTTATTACGCCTACCGTCAGCGGTATTGTGGTACTGATGATCGGCTTAAGCCTGATTAAAGTCGGCATTATCGATTTTGGTGGAGGATTTGCAGCCAAAAGCAGCGGTACGTTCGGCAATTACGAACATCTCGGCGTTGGTTTATTGGTTTTAATTGTGGTGATCGGCTTTAACTGCTGTCGCAGTCCGTTGCTACGCATGGGAGGGATCGCCATTGGGCTATGTGTCGGCTATATCGCATCGTTATGCCTGGGCATGGTGGATTTCAGCAGTATGCGCAATTTGCCGTTAATCACCATCCCGCATCCGTTCAAATACGGCTTTAGTTTTAGCTTCCATCAGTTCCTGGTGGTTGGCACGATTTATCTGCTTAGCGTGCTGGAAGCAGTCGGCGATATCACCGCCACGGCAATGGTTTCCCGCCGCCCCATTCAGGGGGAAGAGTATCAGTCCCGGCTGAAAGGCGGCGTGCTGGCAGATGGTCTGGTTTCTGTTATCGCCTCCGCTGTCGGTTCATTACCATTAACCACGTTTGCGCAAAATAATGGGGTTATTCAGATGACTGGCGTCGCTTCACGTTATGTCGGGCGAACCATCGCGGTAATGCTGGTTATCCTCGGCTTATTTCCGATGATTGGCGGCTTCTTCACGACCATTCCCTCGGCAGTTCTGGGAGGCGCAATGACGTTGATGTTTTCCATGATTGCCATCGCAGGGATTCGCATCATCATCACCAACGGTTTAAAGCGCCGTGAAACACTTATTGTCGCCACTTCTTTAGGTTTAGGGCTTGGCGTCTCCTACGATCCCGAAATTTTTAAAATATTGCCAGCCTCTATTTATGTATTAGTTGAAAACCCTATTTGTGCTGGCGGGTTAACTGCGATTTTATTAAATATTATCCTCCCTGGTGGCTACCGACAGGAAAACGTTCTGCCTGGTATTACCTCAGCGGAAGAGATGGATTAACAGTAAAGGAGTCAATGATGTCAGGAGAACACACGTTAAAAGCGGTACGAGGCAGTTTTATTGATGTCACCCGTACGATCGATAACCCGGAAGAGATTGCCTCTGCGCTGCGGTTTATTGAGGATGGTTTATTACTCATTAAACAGGGAAAAGTGGAATGGTTTGGCGAATGGGAAAACGGAAAGCATCAAATTCCTGACACCATTCGCGTGCGCGACTATCGCGGCAAACTGATAGTACCGGGCTTTGTCGATACACATATCCATTATCCGCAAAGTGAAATGGTGGGGGCCTATGGTGAGCAATTGCTGGAGTGGTTGAATAAACACACCTTCCCTACTGAACGTCGTTATGAGGATTTAGAGTACGCCCGCGAAATGTCGGCGTTCTTCATCAAGCAGCTTTTACGTAACGGAACCACCACGGCGCTGGTGTTTGGCACTGTTCATCCGCAATCTGTTGATGCGCTGTTTGAAGCCGCCAGTCATATCAATATGCGTATGATTGCCGGTAAGGTGATGATGGACCGCAACGCACCGGATTATCTGCTCGACACTGCCGAAAGCAGCTATCACCAAAGCAAAGAACTGATCGAACGCTGGCACAAAAATGGTCGTCTGCTATATGCGATTACGCCACGCTTCGCCCCGACCTCATCTCCTGAACAGATGGCGATGGCGCAACGCCTGAAAGAAGAATATCCGGATACGTGGGTACATACCCATCTCTGTGAAAACAAAGATGAAATTGCCTGGGTGAAATCGCTTTATCCTGACCATGATGGTTATCTGGATGTTTACCATCAGTACGGCCTGACCGGTAAAAACTGTGTCTTTGCTCACTGCGTCCATCTCGAAGAAAAAGAGTGGGATCGTCTCAGCGAAACCAAATCCAGCATTGCTTTCTGTCCGACCTCCAACCTTTACCTCGGCAGCGGCTTATTCAACTTGAAAAAAGCATGGCAGAAGAAAGTTAAAGTGGGCATGGGAACGGATATCGGTGCCGGAACCACTTTCAACATGCTGCAAACGCTGAACGAAGCCTACAAAGTATTGCAATTACAAGGCTATCGCCTCTCGGCATATGAAGCGTTTTACCTGGCCACGCTCGGCGGAGCGAAATCTCTGGGCCTTGACGATTTGATTGGCAACTTTTTACCTGGCAAAGAGGCTGATTTCGTGGTGATGGAACCCACCGCCACTCCGCTACAGCAGCTGCGCTATGACAACTCTGTTTCTTTAGTCGACAAATTGTTCGTGATGATGACGTTGGGCGATGACCGTTCGATCTACCGCACCTACGTTGATGGTCGTCTGGTGTACGAACGCAACTAATAATAAAACTTTAACATCCTCGTGAGGACATCATTATGTCTGGAGACATCCTACAAACACCGGACGCACCAAAGCCACAGGGCGCGCTGGATAATTATTTTAAAATTACCGCTCGTGGCAGTACCGTTCGTCAGGAAGTACTGGCTGGCTTAACGACCTTTCTGGCCATGGTTTATTCCGTTATCGTCGTTCCGGGAATGCTGGGCAAAGCAGGTTTTCCTCCCGCAGCTGTGTTTGTTGCCACCTGTCTGGTCGCGGGCTTCGGCTCGTTGCTGATGGGATTATGGGCTAATTTGCCAATGGCGATTGGTTGCGCGATTTCCTTGACGGCGTTTACCGCATTCAGTCTGGTACTCGGGCAACAAATTAGCGTTCCTGTCGCACTGGGCGCGGTATTTCTGATGGGCGTCATCTTCACCGCTATTTCCGTAACCGGTGTGCGTACCTGGATCTTACGTAATTTACCGATGGGTATCGCTCACGGTACAG
>NZ_JAVUPQ010000177.1:0-2996 GCF_032029835.1 Escherichia sp. AM3
CCGGCAGAAGCAGAAAAAGCTTATTATGCTTCCATCGGAAACGATGATCTGGCAGCCTGAGTTCACAGATAAAACACTCTCCAGGAAACCCGGGGCGGTTCAATTGCTGGATAAGATCATAACGATACACCGGGTTAAACAGGTGGTCACTGCTTCACTGAAGCTGCGTGATTATGATGGTCAGGTAGCAGAAGCTATGCCCATGATACAAAAATGACGAAAGCCGAAATGTCTGAAAGCGTGTGTATTACCTGAAAATATGACCGGCTCCGGGGTACGTAACCGATTCAACAAAGCCAATCGATATTACAAAACGAGAGGGACTATATATTTCGTTTTCAGATAAGACTCCTTGAGAGATTATCTTTTATGTAAAATCTCAAATATCACCTGATGTAATGTCAATGATAATATTAAGTGCGCTCTGAACAACATCTTTCTTGGTGTGATTAACATCTGACAAAAAGAACATCAGCTTCTTTATTATGTTCTTGTTGTTTATTATTTCACGCTCACAGAATAAAGCGTTGACTGCCTCTTCTATGACATTTCTCTCGTAAAAAAATTGAGAGTTAGCTTCATATAAAATATTGGCCAATTTTTCACCAAAAACCATATTATAATAATCACTGTGCATCTTTCTCCCCCAGGGTTCAGTCAATAATTTTACCATGCCTAATTATGACAGGTGTAACAAGCATATTTTGCTATATAAATAAAATACATAATACTGATTATTGTAAGAACAGGAAGCAGACTAATGGTTTTTTTTGTGAGCACATTCCTTCTTATGTAGGAAGAGGCTGTATTATATTCAGTCAACTCTTTTTTACTAAAAACATTATCTATGCCATCAAAGTTGCCTGCTAGCTAATTTTTAGGATATCGCCTTGTCGTGGATTATGCACTCTAAACATGTAGAAGGTATTCATTATAAATACACAGACGGCCATCTTTTGTAAAATGGATGCCGTTTTAAGTGAGATTCTGATTTTCAAATTGTTCCGGACTGAGACCGCCACACCAACTGTACCATCGCCAGCGATTGTAATCGCACTCGATATAATTAAGTAAGTTTGCTGATTTTGCTGTTTACTGCGACAGATGTAAAGCTGTGGTGATTCATGCAGACTAAGTTAACGGACTCCGGCAGTAACACCGATGCATTCTGCAAGCTTCAGATCTTAACTACGAAATTCATGCGAATGGTGTTTACGTTTTTTTACTGGTTGAAACTGTTTTGTCTTGTGAGTCACCTCTGACTGAGAGTTTACTCACTTAGCCGCGTGTCCACTATTGCTGGGTAAGATCATTACCGAAATCCCCATCCTTTAGGGCAGTGAGGATGTCAATAATAGCAGACCACATCATGAGTCATTCTGACCGACACATGCCAGAAGCAGAGGCTCCATCCCATTTTATACCTACCTTATAACACTTAGAAAAACAACATGTTAAAAATGTCTATTGGAAACAATTTTATTTCCAATTGTAATGATAACCATTCTCATATTAATATGACTACGTGATAATTAACTTTTGATGCACTCCGCATGTCTGACCGCGCCACTACCACAGCTTCCTTAACGTTCGAGTCGCTTTATGGCACACATCACGGCTGGTTGAAAAGCTGGCTGACGCGCAAACTCCAGTCTGCTTTTGATGCAGATGACATTGCCCAGGACACTTTTTTGCGGGTAATGGTCAGCGAAACGCTCTCGACGATCCGCGATCCTCGCTCCTTCCTCTGCACTATCGCCAAACGCGTGATGGTGGACCTGTTTCGCCGAAACGCGCTGGAAAAAGCGTATCTGGAGATGCTGGCGCTTATGCCGGAGGGGGGAGCGCCTTCACCTGAGGAACGCGAAAGCCAACTCGAGACCCTACAACTCCTCGACAGCATGCTGGACGGGCTAAACGGCAAAACACGTGAAGCGTTTCTGCTTTCGCAACTGGATGGTCTGACATACAGCGAGATTGCGCACAAACTCGGTGTTTCCATCAGCTCCGTGAAAAAATACGTGGCGAAAGCCGTCGAGCACTGCCTGCTGTTCCGTCTGGAGTATGGGTTATGAATCCTTTGTTAACCGATTCCCGCCGTCAGGCGCTGCGTTCAGCTTCCCACTGGTATGCCGTGCTAAGCGGCGAGCGCGTCAGCCCACAACAGGAAGCGCGCTGGCAACAGTGGTATGAACAGGATCAGGATAACCAGTGGGCCTGGCAGCAGGTTGAAAACCTGCGCAACCAGCTTGGCGGTGTGCCTGGCGACGTTGCCAGCCGGGCGTTGCACGATACCCGCCTCACCCGCCGTCACGTGATGAAAGGATTACTGCTGTTGCTCGGCGCTGGCGGAGGCTGGCAGCTCTGGCAGTCGGAAACCGGCGAAGGTCTGCGGGCAGATTACCGCACCGCCAAAGGCACAGTCAGCCGTCAGCAACTGGAAGATGGCTCCCTGCTCACGCTGAATACCCAAAGCGCGGCGGATGTGCGTTTTGATGCGCATCAGCGCACCGTCCGGCTCTGGTACGGTGAAATCGCCATTACTACCGCGAAAGATGCCCTGCAACGCCCCTTCCGTGTCCTGACCCGTCAGGGCCAGCTCACTGCTTTAGGGACAGAATTTACCGTCCGCCAGCAGGATAATTTCACGCAGCTTGACGTGCAGCAGCACGCTGTGGAAGTGCTTCTCGCCAGTGCCCCCGCGCAAAAACGCATCGTGAACGCTGGTGAAAGCCTGCAGTTCAGCGCCTCTGAGTTTGGCGCAGTGAAACCGCTGGATGACGAGAGTACAAGCTGGACGAAGGACATCCTGAGCTTCAGCGATAAACCGCTGGGTGAGGTGATAGCCACGCTAACCCGTTACCGCAACGGCGTGCTGCGCTGCGATCCCGCCGTTGCCGGGCTGCGCCTGAGCGGGACGTTCCCGCTGAAAAATACCGATGCGATCCTGAACGTTATCGCGCAAACGCTTCCCGTTAAAATTCAGTCTATTACGC
>NZ_JAVUPQ010000178.1:0-2975 GCF_032029835.1 Escherichia sp. AM3
TTGGTGGAGCTAAGCGGGATCGAACCGCTGACCTCTTGCATGCCATGCAAGCGCTCTCCCAGCTGAGCTATAGCCCCGTCACGTAAAGTTTGTCGAGTTGACGGGCGGCATCATATGAATTCCGCCCGAATGTGTCAACGGCAAATTGCAACGTGTAGTTTCAATCGCTGAAAAATCAGGCAAATGAACAATTTTGGAAAACCGCTCGCATTCAGTAGTTATTCATGTCACGGTTTCCTGTAAAGTGGTGTTATAAAATGAACTACTAATAGACCCACATACATTCAGGGAATTGTTATGTTCAAGGAGAGGATGACACCAGATGAACTTGCCAGACTGACCGGCTATAGCCGCCAGACCATTAATAAATGGGTACGCAAGGAAGGCTGGACAACGTCACCAAAACCTGGCGTCCAGGGTGGCAAAGCCCGACTGGTTCACGTCAATGAACAGGTTCGTGAATATATTCGCAATGCTGAACGTCCAGAAGGTCAGGGAGAAGCGCCTGCCCTTTCTGGTGATGCGCCGCTTGAAGTATTGCTGGTGACACTGGCGAAAGAGATGACGCCAGTTGAACAAAAACAGTTTACATCCTTGCTTCTGCGGGAAGGGATTATCGGATTGTTACAACGCTTAGGGATTCGCGATAGCAAATAATATGAAAAGATTACGCAATAAAATGACCACCGAAGAACTGGCTGAATGCCTCGGTGTGGCTAAACAAACTGTTAACCGTTGGATCAGAGAAAAAGGCTGGAAAACGGAAAAATTTCCCGGCGTGAAAGGCGGTCGTGCCAGACTTATTCTGGTCGATACGCAAGTTTGCGAGTTTATTCAGAACACGCCAGCCTTCCATAACACACCAATGTTGATGGAAGCTGAAGAGAGAATTGCTGAATACGCTCCTGGAGCACGCGCCCCGGCGTATCGACAAATCATCAACGCGATAGATAATATGACAGACATTGAGCAGGAAAAAGTCGCGCAATTTTTGTCACGTGAAGGAATTCGCAATTTCCTCGCCCGTCTCGATATTGACGAATCAGCATAAATAAAAAACGGCAGGATATTATCTCCTGCCGTTTATCTTTTTACACGCTAATTACTGCTGATTTTCGCGTTCAGCAATAAAATCCAGCGCTTTGTTGATACGCTCGATACTGCGGGTCTTACCAATTGCGTGAACGGTAACATCCAGTGCTGGAGACTGCCCCGCACCGGTTACGGCGACACGCAGCGGCATACCAACTTTACCCATACCCACTTCCAGCTCATCCGCCGTCGCCTGAATAGCGTGATGAACGTTTTCAGCGGTCCAGTCAGTAATCGCGGCCAGTTTGTCACGAACCACTTCCAGCGGCTGACGCGCTACCGGACGCAGATGTTTTTTCGCGGCGTCGGCATCGAACTCAGCAAAATCTTCGTAGAAATAACGGCAGCTCTGTGCCATCTCTTTCAGCGTCTTGCAGCGTTCGCCCAGCAGTTTCACCAGATCAGCCAGCTGCGGGCCGTTACGGGTATCGATATTTTCCTGCTCAATGTGCCACTGTAAGTGAGTAGCAACATACTCCGGCGGCAGCGCGTTAATGTAGTGATGGTTCAGCCACAGCAGCTTGTCGGTGTTGAACGCACTGGCAGATTTGCTGACGGCATTCAAAGTGAAGTATTTGATCATCTCTTCACGAGTGAAGATTTCCTGATCGCCGTGGGACCAGCCCAGACGCACCAGATAGTTCAGCAGTGCTTCTGGCAAATAACCGTCATCACGATACTGCATTACGCTGACTGCCCCGTGACGTTTGGACAGTTTTTTACCGTCATCGCCATTGATCATAGAAACGTGCGCGTAAACCGGCACCGGCGCTTTCAGGGCCTTAAGAATGTTGATCTGGCGTGGCGTGTTGTTGATATGGTCTTCGCCACGGATAACGTGGGTGATTTCCATATCCCAGTCATCGACAACCACACAGAAGTTATAGGTTGGGGAACCATCGGTACGGCGGATAATAAGATCGTCCAGTTCCTGGTTGCTGAACTCGATCGGACCACGGATCTGATCGTCAAAAACAACAGAACCTTCCTGCGGGTTAGCAAAACGTACAACACACGGTTCATCATCAGCATGATGCTCATGGCTGTGGCGGCAGCGACCGTCATAACGCGGCTTCTCACCTTTCGCCATTTGCTCTTCGCGCAGCGCTTCCAGGCGCTCTTTAGAGCAATAGCATTTATAAGCAGTGCCCTCTTCCAGCATCTGATCGATCACCGCGTTGTAGCGATCAAAACGTTTGGTCTGGTAGTACGGACCTTCATCCCACTCCAGGCTCAGCCAGTTCATGCCATCCATAATGGCTTCGATAGCTTCCGGCGTGGAACGCTCAAGATCGGTGTCTTCAATACGCAGCACGAACTCACCGCCGTGGTTACGTGCAAAAAGCCAGGAGTAAAGAGCAGTACGCGCGCCGCCAACGTGCAGATAGCCTGTTGGGCTTGGCGCGAAGCGAGTTTTGATTTTCATGAAATGGCCTTACGTTTAGAAAGATGCCGACAACCGGCAAATCCTGGAAAAATTGAGTGGGCGATATTCTATCACTCCCGCCTGATTCCTCAATGTAGTTCGGGTTTCTACCTTACGCATTATTGTTTTCGTTGACAAATTGCGCAACACGGTCTGTTTTGCGATCATCTTGCTTAAATTTACGACGAACGAACAATTTCTTTAGAAAATGCGTTGACTCATTTTGAACTCTCCCTATAATGCGACTCCACACAGCGGGGGTGATTAGCTCAGCTGGGAGAGCACCTCCCTTACAAGGAGGGGGTCGGCGGTTCGATCCCGTCATCACCCACCAACTACTTTATGTAGTCTCCGCCGTGTAGCAAGAAATTGAGAAGTGGGTGATTAGCTCAGCTGGGAGAGCACCTCCCTTACAAGGAGGGGGTCGGCGGTTCGATCCCGTCATCACCCACCACTT
>NZ_JAVUPQ010000179.1:0-2948 GCF_032029835.1 Escherichia sp. AM3
GAAACATCTTCGGGTTGTGAGGTTAAGCGACTAAGCGTACACGGTGGATGCCCTGGCAGTCAGAGGCGATGAAGGACGTGCTAATCTGCGATAAGCGTCGGTAAGGTGATATGAACCGTTATAACCGGCGATTTCCGAATGGGGAAACCCAGTGTGTTTCGACACACTATCATTAACTGAATCCATAGGTTAATGAGGCGAACCGGGGGAACTGAAACATCTAAGTACCCCGAGGAAAAGAAATCAACCGAGATTCCCCCAGTAGCGGCGAGCGAACGGGGAGCAGCCCAGAGCCTGAATCAGTGTGTGTGTTAGTGGAAGCGTCTGGAAAGGCGCGCGATACAGGGTGACAGCCCCGTACACAAAAATGCACATGCTGTGAGCTCGATGAGTAGGGCGGGACACGTGGTATCCTGTCTGAATATGGGGGGACCATCCTCCAAGGCTAAATACTCCTGACTGACCGATAGTGAACCAGTACCGTGAGGGAAAGGCGAAAAGAACCCCGGCGAGGGGAGTGAAAAAGAACCTGAAACCGTGTACGTACAAGCAGTGGGAGCCTCTTTATGGGGTGACTGCGTACCTTTTGTATAATGGGTCAGCGACTTATATTCTGTAGCAAGGTTAACCGAATAGGGGAGCCGAAGGGAAACCGAGTCTTAACTGGGCGTTAAGTTGCAGGGTATAGACCCGAAACCCGGTGATCTAGCCATGGGCAGGTTGAAGGTTGGGTAACACTAACTGGAGGACCGAACCGACTAATGTTGAAAAATTAGCGGATGACTTGTGGCTGGGGGTGAAAGGCCAATCAAACCGGGAGATAGCTGGTTCTCCCCGAAAGCTATTTAGGTAGCGCCTCGTGAATTCATCTCCGGGGGTAGAGCACTGTTTCGGCAAGGGGGTCATCCCGACTTACCAACCCGATGCAAACTGCGAATACCGGAGAATGTTATCACGGGAGACACACGGCGGGTGCTAACGTCCGTCGTGAAGAGGGAAACAACCCAGACCGCCAGCTAAGGTCCCAAAGTCATGGTTAAGTGGGAAACGATGTGGGAAGGCCCAGACAGCCAGGATGTTGGCTTAGAAGCAGCCATCATTTAAAGAAAGCGTAATAGCTCACTGGTCGAGTCGGCCTGCGCGGAAGATGTAACGGGGCTAAACCATGCACCGAAGCTGCGGCAGCGACACTATGTGTTGTTGGGTAGGGGAGCGTTCTGTAAGCCTGTGAAGGTGTACTGTGAGGTATGCTGGAGGTATCAGAAGTGCGAATGCTGACATAAGTAACGATAAAGCGGGTGAAAAGCCCGCTCGCCGGAAGACCAAGGGTTCCTGTCCAACGTTAATCGGGGCAGGGTGAGTCGACCCCTAAGGCGAGGCCGAAAGGCGTAGTCGATGGGAAACAGGTTAATATTCCTGTACTTGGTGTTACTGCGAAGGGGGGACGGAGAAGGCTATGTTGGCCGGGCGACGGTTGTCCCGGTTTAAGCGTGTAGGCTGGTTTTCCAGGCAAATCCGGAAAATCAAGGCTGAGGCGTGATGACGAGGCACTACGGTGCTGAAGCAACAAATGCCCTGCTTCCAGGAAAAGCCTCTAAGCATCAGGTAACATCAAATCGTACCCCAAACCGACACAGGTGGTCAGGTAGAGAATACCAAGGCGCTTGAGAGAACTCGGGTGAAGGAACTAGGCAAAATGGTGCCGTAACTTCGGGAGAAGGCACGCTGATATGTAGGTGAAGTCCCTCGCGGATGGAGCTGAAATCAGTCGAAGATACCAGCTGGCTGCAACTGTTTATTAAAAACACAGCACTGTGCAAACACGAAAGTGGACGTATACGGTGTGACGCCTGCCCGGTGCCGGAAGGTTAATTGATGGGGTCAGCGCAAGCGAAGCTCTTGATCGAAGCCCCGGTAAACGGCGGCCGTAACTATAACGGTCCTAAGGTAGCGAAATTCCTTGTCGGGTAAGTTCCGACCTGCACGAATGGCGTAATGATGGCCAGGCTGTCTCCACCCGAGACTCAGTGAAATTGAACTCGCTGTGAAGATGCAGTGTACCCGCGGCAAGACGGAAAGACCCCGTGAACCTTTACTATAGCTTGACACTGAACATTGAGCCTTGATGTGTAGGATAGGTGGGAGGCTTGGAAGTGTGGACGCCAGTCTGCATGGAGCCGACCTTGAAATACCACCCTTTAATGTTTGATGTTCTAACGTTGACCCGTAATCCGGGTTGCGGACAGTGTCTGGTGGGTAGTTTGACTGGGGCGGTCTCCTCCTAAAGAGTAACGGAGGAGCACGAAGGTTGGCTAATCCTGGTCGGACATCAGGAGGTTAGTGCAATGGCATAAGCCAGCTTGACTGCGAGCGTGACGGCGCGAGCAGGTGCGAAAGCAGGTCATAGTGATCCGGTGGTTCTGAATGGAAGGGCCATCGCTCAACGGATAAAAGGTACTCCGGGGATAACAGGCTGATACCGCCCAAGAGTTCATATCGACGGCGGTGTTTGGCACCTCGATGTCGGCTCATCACATCCTGGGGCTGAAGTAGGTCCCAAGGGTATGGCTGTTCGCCATTTAAAGTGGTACGCGAGCTGGGTTTAGAACGTCGTGAGACAGTTCGGTCCCTATCTGCCGTGGGCGCTGGAGAACTGAGGGGGGCTGCTCCTAGTACGAGAGGACCGGAGTGGACGCATCACTGGTGTTCGGGTTGTCATGCCAATGGCACTGCCCGGTAGCTAAATGCGGAAGAGATAAGTGCTGAAAGCATCTAAGCACGAAACTTGCCCCGAGATGAGTTCTCCCTGACTCCTTGAGAGTCCTGAAGGAACGTTGAAGACGACGACGTTGATAGGCCGGGTGTGTAAGCGCAGCGATGCGTTGAGCTAACCGGTACTAATGAACCGTGAGGCTTAACCTTACAACGCCGAAGATGTTTTGGCGGAT
>NZ_JAVUPQ010000180.1:0-2900 GCF_032029835.1 Escherichia sp. AM3
CACAATTAGCCGCTCAACGTGTAGTTGCAAGAGAACAAAAAGCCCTGGCAGCACGGAAAGAGAAGGCAGACTTAAAGCTTTTAGACGTTGGAGCAAGCATTAGTGCATTGCACCGTCTTTCTGTAGCGGAACAATATAAAGCTATTGCACAGGCTAGAGAAATTGCCCTCCAATATGAAAGAGGCGCTATTAGTCTGGCACGTATGAATAGCCAAATGAAACGCCTACAACAGCAACAACGTAAGATTAATGGCAATCGTAACGCTCACGCTAAAGCCTATGCACCTGTTAAGGGTAGCGGGAGTATTGGCGGCGGTGCTGCGGCTGTTATGCTGGGTGGCTTAGGCGCTGGCGCTGCATATATGGCTATGAGCAAAGCCTCTGAATTTGTTACTAACAGCTTTGCCAGTGCTGAAACGCTGGGAGAATTGTATAGCCGTGCGAAGCTGGGCGGTGTAGACGTTAACCAGATGAACAATATTGAGCAATGGGCGTATAAAAACGGCGTTGATTCAATGATGGGGGATCAAGGTAAACGTAAGTATCTCGATCAGATGAAAGATGTACGGGAGAAGGCTACTAAATCTTATGATGAGGCTGAATATGTAGTTGATAAGAAAACTGGTAAAGGAGAATGGAAGGGCGGCGATAGCGGCATCAATACTTTAATGAATGAAGGATTCCTAACTAAAAAGGATCTAAAAGACTTTGCTGATAATCCGGCTGGTCTGGTTAGTAAAGCAGTTCAGGGAATGGTAGCTAAAGGCTATTCAGATGCACAAATCGGTAGTCGTCTGGAAGATCTGGCTGATGATTTGATGCTCACCTCTAAATACTGGACACGCTCCGCTAAAGAAGTGGAACAATCAGCACGAGAACAACGAGAATCAGGGCGCTGGGTAACGCAGGCACAACAGGAAAGCGTTATTAAATTCCGTGAACTGAATAATGCACTTAGTGGGCTTTCTGACTCACAAGGGATCGCCTTTGTTGATGGCTTTATGAAATCTCTTGATCCGAAAGTGATTGAAGAGTTTAAAAAGAGCATGGTTGCAATGCTGCCAATGTTTACCAAATTAGGCGAGGCTGTAGGTGGTCTGCTTAATGCGATCATGAAAACTATCAACTGGCTGATGAAAAACGACGAGAAGACGGCAGCTATTCAGAAGAATTTAGGTGATGCACCGCCACTATCTAACGAAGGAATGAAGCAGAATCTTTCTAATCTCACTCCTGATCAATATAAAGGCGCTGGCACCGGAACAACTAAGCCAGATAACAGCAATTCCCTGGTTAACACTATTAAAAGCTGGTTTATGCCAGAAGAAACGGTAGGTGGGGCGCAGGCTGTAAATCAATACAGTCTCGAAGGACAAAACATTGCAAATCTGAAACAGAGTGCAGCACAACAAGCTTTCAAGGCTCCTTCTTACACCTTTGCACCTGTTATTAACTTCAATCCAGAATTACAAGTAAATGCAGAAGTGCCGCTAACTATCGAATCAGACACCGGACGATTGAGCGAATTTATCGACTTCAAATCAAAGGCATCCTCCGCTGAGTTTAGCAAGCTATTAACGCTGGGTGTTATGTCAGGCGGGTCAACCTATTAATCATCACTGTGGGGCTGTTTAGCCCCCTTAAATAAGGATTACAAATTATGGCAATGGGTCCGTTAACCATTGGTCGCCCGACTGAGGCGAAAATCAACAGCACAAGCAACGATAGCAACGGTAGAACAACTAAAGGGGGTAACGGCTTTGCGATCATTGCCTCTAACCTCGGCAGTGGTGCAAATGCTGCTTACAATGACTACCAGGCATTATCATTTGATAGCGTGGAATCGACGAAAGTTAGCCGAAATGCAGACGTTACAAGCTATGCCGTCGAATCAGGATCAGAAGTTAGTGATCATGTTCAAATACGGAATAACAAGTTCACATTACAAGGGCGTATCTCTGAAACCGTATTGAAGCTCAATCCCGATATGATTAAGAATGCGGGAATTAACGGCAATAGACGTATGCTTATGCTTGAATACCTAAATCAGTTGATGGACAGTCGCCAACCTTTCCTACTTGTCACTGAGTTAAAAAATTATGACAACGTTGTGTTAGTTGGCATGTCTTACGCAGAAGAAGCAAGCGAAAGCCTATTGTTTACTCTTGATTTTGAGCAAATCCGTCTTGTCTCTAAAGCAACTACAAGCGCAATTGCGGTAAAAACAGCACCAAATAAATCTGTAGGAGGTCAGGTTAAAATGCAGGTAAATACAACAGAACAGAAAAATCAAAAAAGCCCAGGGCAAGACGTTGTAACGCCAGTATTTAAACAATAGCCTTAAACGCCTATGAAACGCTCTGTAACGAGATAATCATAAAAGAGGCATCAGTCTATATTGAAGCCTCTTTATTACGTCTATAGCGTTGTTTTACGCCTTAAATTTGATTTTTTATTGATTGATAAGCCTTTCTCTATTTCAGGGTAGCGTAAAAGCTCAATATATTTTTTAAGCTCTACTGGAGAAGCTGCATTTTTGCTATATGTGCGGAATGTTTCTGTATTGCCGCGTGTATGGCCCAGGAGAAGGGCGATCCTGTCTTCTGGAATTTGATTTCGATCAAGAAGCTGTGCTACTCCGTGTCTCAGAGAATGAAACACTTTCCTTTCTGTTCCCTTTTCCCCTAAAGCCTTTCGTTTAGCTCTTGTAAATCGTTGTGTATGCCACGTAGAGCGTTTACCGTCAGCACGCTCTGTAATGCTGGCGTGATAGAACAAAAAGCCATTGTGAGGCTTTTCACGAAGAGATAACACCAATGGAGTGATAAGGCTATGCACAGGCACAAGACGTGCCGCAGCTTTCGTTTTTCCCTGTGTGATTTCAAAACACAGCACACCTT
>NZ_JAVUPQ010000181.1:0-2893 GCF_032029835.1 Escherichia sp. AM3
GCCAACCGAAACGGCAGACGGCGCTTCCAGCGTGACGACCATGCCGAGCACGCAGCGGGTGAACACGTCGATGGCGAGGGTCAGGTACGGGCGGCCAATAGGTTGCCGGTCGCGGTCATCGACCACGATCAGGTCGATGACCGTATGGTCTATCTGCACCTGCTCCAGCGGCGCGGTCACGGCAGGAGGCTCGCCGCCCACACCTTGTAGGTCACGAGCGGCATCCTGGCCTTCCCGCCGGCGGATGACCTTGCGCGGGTCAAGGCTAGCGATCCGTAAGGCCACGGTATTGCGCGCCGGCACTCGCAGTTTTTGAGCCTTGCACACCTGAGTGACTTCGCGGTGAAAGGCCGCTAGGCTGCGCTTCTGCTTGGTCAGGAACCGCTTTTGCAGTAGCTCGTGGATGACGCGCTCGACCGGTTCCGGCAAGCGCCCCTTACCTTTACCTCCACCGGACTGGCCGGGCACCAGATCCGTCACGAGGCCGCTGCCTTGCCGGGCACGCCGGATCAGAACGTATACCTGGCGCCGAGACAAGCCCAGCGCCTGAGCCGCCATATCGGCCGCTTCGTGCCCGACCGTCTCCGACTGCGCCAACGGACTGATGATCTCCGCACGACGGCGCGCACGCTCCCAAGCCTCATCAGGCAGAGTGGCCACGCCTTGTTCTGGAATCCGTGGGGTGTCCGTCGCCATGCTCACCTCGCTTTGGTGCACACGAGTATTGAGCATAGTCGAGATTGGTGCAGATCACTTCTGATATTGAACTGTCAGGAGCTGGCTGCACAACAGCCATTACGCCCAATCAACTGGTGCAGTCGTCTTCTGAAAATGACAATCCAGTTAGGGTATAGCTCAACCTGACATAGAAGCAAAAACTCAACCACCTTCTACCAACTCTCCGAACAGCTCCTTGACCTTTGTTTTCGCATCAGCAAGTGCAGTTCTGCCTTGTTCAGTGATGTCATAAACACGCCGTTCACGTCGCCCGGTGCGTTCGTGGCGTGAGGTCAGATAGCCTTTTTTTTCCAGGCCGTGCAGCATCGGGTACACGGTGCCAGCGCTCATCTCGTAGCCGTGTCGGCGTAGCTCTTCGATGATCCCCAGCCCAAAGACAGGTTCCTCGGCTGCATGGTGAAGGATGTGCAGGCGGATCAAACCGCCGTAGAGGTCTTTGTCAGTCATTTTTTGTGCCTCACAGAGCGACGCTCAACAGCCACCCAGCTGCACCGCTACCGAGGACAACCAGCCACGGCGGGAGCTTCCAGAACATAAGTGCGACAAGGGCAACTAATGCCAAGCCGAAGTCTTGCGGCTGAAAGATGGCGCTAGTCCATACAGGCTGATACAGCGCGGCCAGCAGCAAGCCGACTACAGCGGCATTGATCCCGGCCAGCGCAGCTTGGATGCCTGTATTGCGGCGCAAACGCTCCCAAAATGGCATTGATCCGACGACCAGCAAGAACGAGGGCGCGAAGATAGCCAGCAGACACACAATGCCGCCGATCCAGCCCGACGGGGCGGTGTTCATCGAGGCACCAAGAAACGCGGCGAACGTGAACAAAGGGCCGGGCACCGCTTGAGCTGCCCCGTACCCCGCGAGAAAGGATTCATTGTTGACCCAGCCGGAGGGCACCACTTCGGCTTGCAGTAATGGCAGCACAACGTGACCACCGCCGAACACCAGTGATCCGACACGATAGAAGGAATCCACCATTGCCATGGTTTGACTTGGCATCAGTTCGGCCAACACCGGCAGGCCAATCAGCAAGACAAAGAACAGCGAGAGCCAAAGCACGCCGGCCCGGTGACTGACCGTGATAGGTAGGGGGTCATGCTCAACAACTTTCGCTGGCTTGAACAATAACCGGCCTGCGATGCCTGCGATAGCAATCACGCCAACCTGTCCCCACGCGGACGGCACAAGTAAAACGACGCAGGTAGCAATTGCCATGATGGTGACTCGCAGCCCATCCGTGCATAGGTTACGCGCCATGCCCCATACTGCTTGAGCGACCACGGCCACAGCCACCACTTTTAAGCCATGCAACGCGCCCTGCGAGACGTAATCGCCATAGCTGGAGATGCCGAGCGCAAAAAGGATCAAGGCTATGGCAGACGGCAGCGTGAAGCCAGCCCAAGCAGCCAGCGCCCCGCTGTATCCAGCCCGAGACAGTCCTACCGCTATGCCGACCTGGCTGCTTGCAGGCCCTGGCAAGAACTGACAAAGCGCGACCAAGTCAGCATAGCTCCGTTCGGAGAGCCAGCGCCGCCGTGTGACAAATTCGGCGCGGAAGTAGCCCAAGTGCGCAATGGGGCCGCCAAAAGATGTCAATCCAAGCCGCAGAAAAATAAGAAAGACCGACCATGGTCTGCTGTCATCGGTAGGGTTATTCGTCATACTTTCGCCTTCATGATCTGCAACGAGTTGATCAATAATAAGCGAAATTCGATAACGAAATTCGATATAAATCTAGAAAAAAATACCTCTATGTGTACTACGCAGTTTTAGCTGTGGCTTTCACAGGAGCACGCTTACTTACGGCTTAGCGTGCTTTATTTTCCGTTTTCTGAGGCGATCCCTAGGAGCTCGGATCTCAGGACGAAGGTCTCCGCGAATGTCCGGTCGATCCGCGCGACGTCCCAGGCGGGCGTTCCCTTGGCGGACATCCACGCCGCAGCGTCGTGCATCAGCCGCACAACCTCGTCGATATCACCCGAGCAGGCGACCCGAACGTTCGGAGGCTCCTCGCTGTCCATTCGCTCCCCTGGCGCGGTATGAACCGCCGCCTCATAGTGCAGTTTGATCCTGACGAGCCCAGCATGTCTGCGCCCACCTTCGCGGAACCTGACCAGGGTCCGCTAGCGGGCGGCCGGAAGGTGAATGCTAGGC
>NZ_JAVUPQ010000182.1:0-2799 GCF_032029835.1 Escherichia sp. AM3
GCGTCGAACAGAGCAGAAAGTGCCCTGCATGGTTTCAGCAGCAGTATTGCCAGTGCCTGGAACACGCTCAGTCAGTTTGGTTCTAACCGGGGGAGCAGTGACTCTGTCACCAGTGGTGCTGACAGTACGATGAGTGCACAGGACTCCATGATGGCCAGCCGTATGCGCAGTGCAGTGGAAAGCTATGCGAAGGCGCATAATATCAGTAATGAGCAGGCGACTCAGGAACTGGCATCCAGAAGTACGAGAGCTTCTGCCGGGATGTATGGAGATGCTCATGCTGAATGGGGGGTTAAACCTAAAATTCTTGGTGTTGGTGGAGGATTAGGCGTTAGAGGTGGTGGTCGGGCTGGCATTGACTGGAGTGATGATGATGCGCATCAGGCCAGCAGTGGTTCACGGGCCAGCTATGATGCTCGTCATGATATTGACGCTAAAGCCAGTAAGGACTTTAAAGAGGCCAGCGATTACTTTACCAGTCGCAAAGTCAGTGAATCCGGCAGCCATACTGACAATAATGCTGATTCCCGGGTGGATCAACTGTCTGCAGCCCTGAATTCAGCGAAACAGAGTTACGACCAGTACACGACGAATATGACCCGCAGCCATGAATATGCTGAAATGGCATCCCGTACTGAAAGCATGAGTGGGCAGATGAGCGAAGATTTGTCGCAACAGTTTGCACAGTATGTGATGAAACACGCACCGCAGGATGCCGAAGCTATTCTGACAAATACCAGTTCGCCGGAGATTGCAGAACGCCGTCGGGCAATGGCCTGGTCTTTTGTGCAGGAACAGATACAGCCTGGTGTTGATAATGCCTGGCGGGAATCCCGTGGCGATATTGGTAAAGGAATGGAGAGCGTACCTTCGGGTGGAGGCAGTCAGGATATTATTGCTGACCATCAGGGACATCAGGCCATTATTGAGCAAAGAACGCAGGACAGTAATATCCGTAATGATGTAAAACATCAGGTTGATAATATGGTCACAGAATATAAAGGGAATATAGGTGATACTCAGAACAGCATACGTGGCGAGGAAAATATTGTAAGAGGACAGTATTCTGAACTGCAGAATCACCATAAAACAGAGGCATTATCTCAGAATAATAAATATAATGAAGAAAAGTCGGCTCAGGAAAGAATGCCCGGGGCTGACAGTCCACAGGAACTGATGAAAAGGGCAAAGGAGTATCAGGATAAGTATAAGCAATAATACTGTGTTTGGGAGATGATAATGAGATGTTTAGCCCATATTGCTCTGGTAACAGTGATACAGTTTATCGCCTGTTATCTGGCTGATTGGGGGAATGCCGAAACAGTTTTTATGCTGTTCTTCATAGTGCTATGGCAGGGACTGTTTATCTGGTTGTTCTCTCAAATACGAAAAAAACGGGATGTGTCGGATGAGTTTAAGTTTAGTAAAGGCGTTTGGTATATAACGATGCCAGTATCTTCCTTACTCTCTCCGTTATTAAGCCTGATGGTTTTTATCATTGGTACACTATACGAATTAAGGCAAGTTAGTGGTTGCATAAGCATAAAAAAATGGGGGCAAAATCAACTCAAAGACCAATATGATGGGAGTGAAAAGTTAGACTTCGGGGGCATTGAACAGACCCCAACGATCTACTATAACCCTTCAACCGGATATCCTATGCATGGAGGCTTTGATTCAGCGGGAAATACTTTTGGGACTCGTTGGCAGGACTATTATGACAGGCAATAAGAAAACTGTAGTTTGTAAAAAAGGTAATTTGATGAAAACAAAAAAATTGATGATGGTTACACTGGTCAGTTCCACTCTGGCCCTTTCAGGGTGTGGTGCGATGAGCACAGCAATCAAGAAGCGTAACCTTGAGGTGAAGACTCAGATGAGTGAGACCATCTGGCTTGAACCCGCCAGCGAACGCACGGTATTTCTGCAGATCAAAAACACGTCTGATAAAGACATGAGTGGGCTGCAGGGCAAAATTGCTGATGCTGTGAAAGCAAAAGGGTATCAGGTGGTGACTTCTCCGGATAAAGCCTACTACTGGATTCAGGCGAATGTGCTGAAGGCCGATAAGATGGATCTGCGGGAGTCTCAGGGATGGCTGAACCGTGGTTATGAAGGCGCAGCAGTTGGTGCAGCGTTAGGTGCCGGTATCACCGGATATAATTCCAATTCTGCCGGTGCCACACTCGGTGTGGGCCTTGCTGCCGGTCTGGTGGGTATGGCTGCAGATGCGATGGTGGAAGATGTGAACTATACCATGATCACGGATGTGCAGATTGCAGAGCGTACTAAGGCAACGGTGACAACGGATAATGTTGCCGCCCTGCGTCAGGGCACATCAGGTGCGAAAATTCAGACCAGTACTGAAACAGGTAACCAGCATAAATACCAGACCCGTGTGGTCTCAAATGCGAACAAGGTTAACCTGAAATTTGAAGAGGCGAAGCCTGTTCTCGAAGACCAGCTGGCCAAATCAATCGCAAATATTCTCTGATTATCTTCCGGAGGCTGGTCTGACCGGCCTCCTGACTGACGCCTCGCTTTGCTCGTTGTCCAACCCCGGGGAGAAATAAAATAAATTTTATTTCTCCCCGGCGTTTCCGAAATAAATATGAAAACACTGAGCGGTTGTGCAAATTCTTTGTGCGACCGTGAAGTGTTGCCGGCGAAGCCGGAATTTAACGGTTATTAATCTTTTCATCATTAATAATCAGTCCGACTGACTTTCTTTCTTCAGAATATCATCATGAGTTTTAACGCAAAGGATATGACCCAGGGCGGTCAGATTGCGTCCATGCG
>NZ_JAVUPQ010000183.1:0-2766 GCF_032029835.1 Escherichia sp. AM3
CCGCCAAACTGTCCGAAACCGGACGAATAAACGTGCTTATAAAATCCGGACTGAATAATTTCTGGCGCAAACTCAAAGTCTTCCAGAAGTTCCTGCTTGGTGACATGAAGCACGTTGACCTTGATGTTTTCACGGAAATCAACGCGATCCACCATGGTTTTCAGTGAGCGCCAGAACGACTCGACCTGCTGAAAGGCAGGCGCATGGATGATGACATCCATCTGGCGGCTGATGCGTTCATCAATATCTGCAATCATGCTGTCCACGACCAGTTTATTGACCGGTTCGGCAGATGCAGTGGATTGCAGGATGCTGGCAATAAAGGCTGTCACACCCTGGCGGGCAACGTCATAACCTTCCGAACCGGGCTGAATACGGGTCTGTGCCATGATTTGATCAAGCAGCGACGATGCCTGCTCAGGCTGCCCGGCATGACTGGAAACGAGTTCCTCTTCCTGTAAAGACATACTGAAAATCCTTCTGTTTTAGCTGTGTTTCTGAAACCGGCTTTTCGCCATCAGTGAAGTACGCGCTGCCAGTGCGACGCGCTCTGCTGAAACTCACAAAAATGGATAATCTCATCCAATAGATCACTGATACGGCGATCCAGTGTTGTAATCAGCGCAGCCACACCATCCTGGTTGATTTCAACGGACGGGCTGAAACATACCTGGTAAACCACCTGCAGAATGTCTGCAACAGAGAGGTGGTATGTCCCGGAGATATTTTTGTGTGCCGTCATGCCTGGATAACCCTGTTTAATGAAATAGTGGTGGTTGTTTATTGCTCACCTGGCCGATTTCTTTGAGCAACTGCTCGCGGGACTCTTCATTTTCCAGCAATGCCTGGAGCTGGGTACGGAATGCCGGAAGGTTACCCATCGGCCCCTTCAGTGCAGTCAGTGCTTCACGCAGTTCCAGCAATTTATTCACTTCCGGAACCTGCCGGGCCACGCTATCTGGTGAAAAATCATCCAGTGACTTGATATTCAGCGCCACATTCAGCTCATCGTCCGTTGTGCTTCCCTTCAGCGTGGCGGGGACGGTAAAATTGAGGCCAATGGCTGCTTCAGCCATCACTGCACCGAAATTGTGCTTGTTAACGGAAACTGCCTGACGTTCATCCAGTGAGGATGTTTCCTGCGTATTTCCGGTATCGCCGACAACGAGCATGTTAAGCGGAAGTTCCACTTCAGCCGTCTGGCCATCTGTTTTTGGGACATACGATATATTAATACGTTCGCGAGGCGCGACGCTGCCTTCAAATTTTTTGCTCATAAAAGTGATCCGTCATGTTATCTCGTACAGGCCATGAACACGGCATATTCGTACCGTAAAAAATATCGGAAATGCCGCCTTGATAGCGGTGAAAATAAAATCACCACTCCTTCATCACCCCGCATTTTACGCTTCAAAATAAATAAGAAAAGGACTTTTTATCGATCGTAAAGAGGGGTATTCTGCAAGCGTTAAATAGATTGTATGAACCTGTGCAATTCGCATCAGGTGTATTATGGCAATAATTTAAATATAGAATTTTTATGTATCTTATTGAATTATATAATAATTTTATTAAACATAAGCTAATCTAATGATTGCTTGTTTATATATTTGTTTTGTGATTGATTAAGTGGGTATTTTTAAGGAATATCTCAAAAATTATCAAAATGATAATTCAGAAAGGATAAATACAATATTTATTCATGATTCAGCTTTGGCCATTTTATGGAGGCAATACGGACTTTGAACAGTTGGGTATGGTTATCCAGATATATATTATTAAGTTATTGCTGAATAAGAGATTTAATGATTTTAAAAATAGTTTTTACGACAACCGTAAATTCTAGCTCGGTTTGTATGTAAAAAATACTGAAAATGATGCGGTTCCGTGAAGTGAGCTGCATCTGCCTGTCTGGGATTAACGGCAGGTCATTGTAAGTAGTAATTAACCACGTTAACAAGGAGTTTACAAATGCCAACACCGTGTTATATCTCCATCACTGGTCAGACCCAGGGAAATATTACTGCAGGTGCATTTACCGCTGATTCTGTCGGCAACATCTATGTGCAGGGGCACGAAGACGAGATGCTGGTGCAGGAATTCCTGCATAACGTTACTGTCCCGACCGATCCTCAGTCCGGTCAGCCTGCGGGTCAGCGTGCTCACAAGCCTTTCATTTTTACCGTGGCGCTGAACAAAGCGGTTCCGCTGATGTACAACGCACTGGCCTCCGGCGAAATGCTGCCAACCACTGAACTTCACTGGTGGCGTACCTCTGTGGAAGGCAAACAGGAGCATTATTTCACTACCCGCCTGACTGATTCGACGATTGTCGATATGAAACTGCATATGCCGCATTGCCAGGACCCGGCGAAACGCGAGTTCACCCAGTTGCTCGAAGTTTCACTGGCCTACCGCAAAATTGAATGGGAACACGTCAAATCTGGCACCTCCGGTGCCGACGACTGGCGCGCACCGCTGGAAGCATAAGTTAAGCCAACAGCATCCGGCTATCAGGCCGGATGCTGTTTTTGTATTACGCCGTAGAAAGAAAGGTTGTCAGTAAGGGGTTACGTTCACGGGAGATGGCGGCTGCCGGAAACTTCGGCGGTAGCGTGCCTGAACGCAAGCGTAACACTGTACTGTCACAGCCGCTTTAACAGCGAACTGTCTGTTTTTCCTTAACCCCGGAGGTTGCTATGTCAACCGGATTACGTTTCACGCTGGAAGTGGACGGCCTGCCACCGGATGCTTTGGCGGTGGTTT
>NZ_JAVUPQ010000184.1:0-2763 GCF_032029835.1 Escherichia sp. AM3
ACAAGCGACTTATGAGAGTGACCGCTGTGTTTATTGTGCCGAAAAAGCTAACTGCAACTGGCATTGCCCGCTGCATAACGCTATTCCGGATTACATCCGTCTGGTACAGGAAGGAAAGATTATTGAAGCGGCAGAACTTTGCCACCAGACCAGTTCCTTACCAGAAATTTGCGGCAGGGTATGTCCACAGGACCGTCTTTGTGAAGGCGCATGTACTTTGAAAGATCACTCGGGCGCAGTCTCTATCGGTAATCTGGAACGCTACATCACCGATACCGCGCTGGCGATGGGCTGGCGTCCCGATGTCAGCAAAGTTGTTCCCCGTAGCGAAAAAGTGGCGGTGATTGGCGCTGGGCCTACCGGGGGAGGGTGTGCTGATATTCTGGCGCGCGCAGGAGTTCAGGTCGATGTCTTTGATCGCCATCCAGAAATTGGCGGTATGCTGACTTTTGGCATTCCTCCTTTCAAACTCGATAAAACGGTATTAAGCCAGCGGCGAGAGATATTCACCGCAATGGGAATCGACTTTCATCTTAACTGTGAAATTGGCCGCGATATTACCTTTAGCGATTTAACTTCTGAATATGATGCAGTTTTCATCGGCGTGGGGACTTACGGGATGATGCGAGCAGATCTGCCGCATGAAGATGCGCCCGGTGTCATTCAGGCTCTACCGTTCCTGACTGCCCATACCCGCCAGCTCATGGGATTGCCGGAGTCTGAAGAGTATCCGCTGACGGACGTGGAAGGTAAGCGAGTCGTGGTATTGGGCGGTGGCGATACGACAATGGATTGTTTGCGGACTTCCATCCGCCTCAATGCCGCCAGCGTGACCTGCGCGTATCGTCGTGATGAAGTCAGTATGCCGGGCTCGCGCAAAGAGGTGGTTAATGCGCGCGAGGAAGGTGTCGAGTTTCAGTTCAATGTTCAACCGCAATATATCGCTTGTGACGAAGATGGGCGTTTAACTGCGGTGGGCCTGATTCGTACCGCCATGGGTGAGCCGGGGCCGGATGGTCGCCGTCGTCCTCGTCCGGTAGCGGGTTCAGAGTTTGAATTGCCCGCCGATGTTCTGATTATGGCCTTTGGTTTCCAGGCGCATGCCATGCCGTGGTTGCAGGGCAGCGGAATTAAACTCGATAAATGGGGCCTGATTCAAACCGGTGACGTCGGGTATTTACCTACCCAGACGCATCTGAAAAAAGTCTTTGCTGGTGGTGATGCAGTTCATGGCGCGGATCTGGTTGTCACTGCAATGGCCGCAGGAAGGCAGGCGGCGCGCGATATGTTAACTCTGTTTGATACGAAGGCATCGTGATGAAATCGTTAATTATCGTTAATCCGGCTGACTGTATTGGCTGCCGTACTTGTGAAGTAGCCTGTGTGGTCGCTCACCCTTCAGAACAGGAGTTGAATGCCGATGTCTTTTTACCCCGGCTGAAGGTACAGCGACTGGACAGCATCAGTGCGCCGGTGATGTGCCATCAGTGTGAAAACGCCCCTTGTGTTGGCGCTTGCCCCGTGGGGGCGCTGACGATGGGCGAGCAGGTGGTGCAGACCAATTCTGCCCGTTGTATTGGCTGTCAGAGTTGCGTCAGTGCGTGCCCGTTTGGAATGATCACCATTCAGTCGTTGCCGGGGGATACCCGACAACAAATTGTGAAATGCGATCTCTGTGAACAGCGGGAAGAGGGGCCAGCCTGCGTTGAATCTTGCCCAACACAGGCGCTGCAGTTGCTTACTGAAAGAGAACTCAGGCGAGTCCGCCAGCAGCGTATTGTTGCCAGCGGTGAGAATCCTCTCTGAAAGAAATCTCCGCGCTGAAAGGCGCGGAGAATCTATTAGATTGCCCAACCACCCGCGTAAAATGCGACCAGTGCGGCAGTAATGATCACCGTACCAATATTCAGCTTTTGCCATTCGCGTGCAAAGACGCGGCCTACGACCAGTGTCACAAAGCCCAGCATAATACCGGTAACGATATTACAAGTCAGAACGATGAACACGGCACACACCAGGCCAGCCATAGCGTCAATAAAATCATTGAAATCCAGCTTCGAGACGTTACTTAACATCAGCAAACCTACGTACATCAGAGCGGGTGCAGTGGCGTAACCAGGGATCAAAAATGACAGCGGTGATAAAAACAGAATTAACAGGAATAACGCCCCCACTACGGTTGCGGTTAAACCTGTTTTACCCCCGGCGGCGGTTCCTGCCGCTGATTCGATATAAACCGCTGCGGGCGCTGCGCCCACCAGGCCGGAGAATATTGAACTTACTGAGTCACTGGTCAGGGCTTTGCCGCCGTTGATGATCTGGTTGTCTTTATCCAACAAATTCGCCTGACCGGCGACGGCACGGATGGTGCCAGTAGCGTCGAACACTGCGGTCATCACCCATGCCAGTACACTCGGAAGTACAGTTGGCTGGAGTGCACCCATAATATCGAGGCTGAAAATCAGAGACTTACCATCTTCGCCAGTCAGGCTTGGCATCGCCACCAGACCGTGGTATTTCACCGCTGGGTCAAAGATTAAGCCGATGATCGAAATTGCAATAATCACCAACAAGATCCCGCCGGGTACGCGACACTTCTCCAGGCCGAAGATGACCGCCAGCCCCAGCAAGCTCATCATCACCGGGAAGGAGGTAAACGCACCGAGCGCCACTGGCAAGCCTTCAATCGGGTTTTTGATAACCATACCCACACCGTTAGCAGCAATCAGCAGCAGAAACAGCCCGATACCGATACCTGTACCG
>NZ_JAVUPQ010000185.1:0-2748 GCF_032029835.1 Escherichia sp. AM3
CTATCAGCTTGAGAAAAAAGCGGAAAAAGTTGTCTTTCGCGGTGAGTGGGCGGAAGTGGCGGAATGGGTTAAGGCGCGGTAATGAGGGACGTATTTGTATTAGTCGCGACTTGATCTGACACATGGCCTTGAAAGGTTGAGAGTTACCGGTTTTGATATGAGTGTCGAATCCTTATCCAAAACAAGAGGTAACTCTCATGCTTCATACTGCCAATCCCGTCATCAAACACAAAGCCGGTTTGCTCAATCTGGCTGAAGAACTCAGCAACGTATCAAAAGCCTGTAAAATCATGGGCGTTTCGCGTGATACGTTTTATCGTTACCGCGAACTGGTCGCTGAAGGCGGTGTGGATGCGCAGATTAATCGTAGTCGCCGCGCTCCTAACCTTAAGAACCGTACCGATGAGGCAACTGAACAGGCTGTTGTTGATTACGCCGTCGCTTTCCCGACACATGGTCAGCACCGGGCCAGCAACGAGCTGCGTAAACAGGGGGTTTTTATCTCCGACAGTGGTGTCCGTTCTGTCTGGTTACTCCATAACCTTGAGAATCTCAAAAGACGATACTGAACAAATTTTATCAGGTGACGTTCCGTAAAAAGTTGTATGGAGTTCTCGATGCAGTCGGCGCGACTATCAGTACCCCCGCTGAACCCTGGACTATCGGGCCGCCGTACTGGGGCATGTCACCCTGGCGTGCCGCTGGTTTTCCGCTAATGGTTTATTTCCTCTTTCTTTCCCGGCAAGAATTTATTTTAATCCGGAAGGATTATTTATTTTCAGATAGGGACTCACATTAAACACGTAACATTTTAATTAATGCATGGCTGAATATGTATTACACAATGTCAGATATCGTAAAAGACCAGTGCAATTCTATGTAAACTCTCTGACTGTTCATTTTATTTGTTGTTTCAGGGTCGGAACTCACCCTCAATAAACAACTGAATACGAGTAGATATTCATCGTCTGAGCTATATGGCTTTACACAATAGCCGACATGTCTTTTCTCAGTCAGGAATTTTACTTTTCCTCACTACGAAGTTGACGACTTCGATATGGGATAGACTCTTAATTCAAGCAATTACTCTGCACAAGCATCAGGCAATCCAGCTCCAATATTTGTTATAAAATAATGCGTAACATTAATTTCACCAACAAAAAAAAGGTTTACACCATCCCCTTGCCCTGGTATCTTACCATATTTACACCACACTTTTTTTGTATCTGGATCATTCTTTGATACGATTTTCGCCACTTGTTCCCTGGCCCTCACTGTCAATGTTTTCTTAAACCTACCCCCATCATCATTTGTTAGGGAAAAATAAGAAAAAAATAATCATCTTCTACATTTGTGTATATTGATATATCCACCGCTACGTGCGGAAAAAAATCTGGGAGCCATGTAAAAACTCCATCATTTTCTGGTATTGCCATATAGTTTATGTAATGTTTACTTACAAGAGATTCATCTTTGTATAAATAAAGATAAGTAATTACGCATAAAACAACAATGATTATAATAGCAAAAATAAATATTATCATCTTTGATAGATTACTTGAGATAGCCAGCATCTTGTAAAGCCTTTATCGTTTTTTTATGCTCTGGATTAATATAATCACTACATCTATCTGAGCAATCTGTTGTTGATGGACATGTCAACCCATGGTCATTTACAGCCAAGTCTTTTTTATTATCTTCAATCATTTCAGAATGGGATAGCTTTACTTTTCTGCCGTACATACCGAACAGATTTAACCCGTAATCTCTAATCTCTTTTTCATAACCCAGCCCTTTCGCCGATCGGCTAACACCAGCGTTATTTAATTTAGACACTCGACAAAATGCCATACAATGGAAAAATTGATCAGTCCCACCTAAATTTAATCTCTTCATATCTTCATAAGTATCAGATAATATATCCCATGCTCTTTGATGGTTTAGTTGATCTTTTCTTCTTATTAGCGCTACATCTGCGGGACTTAACCCTAATGGATCAATACCATTCACCGGATTCAGCGGATACGCATACAGACTCCATCCCCCCTCCAGCCCTATCGGGTCCTGAGTGATATACCGCCCCTGCAACGGATCGTAGTACCGGTTCCGGTTGTAGTACAGCCCCGACTCCTTATCATACTGCTGCCCCGGCAGCCGGTACGGCTGGTGCAGGTGATGCGGGTTCTCTTCATTCAGCTGGTTGCCCCACTCATCATACTCCCCGCTCCACGCAATGTTTCCATCCGCATCCATCAGCGCCAGCATTATTTACTATGTAGGAAATTCAAAACACATCCATTTTTCTTATTAATTTCTATAATAAATACACCACCCGCAACTTCATAAGGTAACTTTGCTCCCTCAACAACCCAACTATCTGGTAGTTCCGTAATTAAATATGGTTTTTCTTCTTCTGCAATCCGTTCGCCATAGCGATACCTAACATATATTTCAGCTAATTGTATCGCCATTGTTTCAGTTTTTACCGTATTTTTAACAGAGTATTTATCTAAATGTAATTTTTCCACATACCTCATAAAAATAATGTTTTCATCAGAACCGTAAACAGCTGTCTCATTACAGGCAAATAGTATAAAAAATGAAAGCATCGAAAATATTGAACTATATTTCATTGAATCTCCTTATAGGCCCCACTAATAAAAGCACTAAAATTAATCATGATACGGTATGCATACTGAACTCAATCCCGGGACACTATTTCTGATAAAAATATATTCTCCTTTATTA
>NZ_JAVUPQ010000186.1:0-2689 GCF_032029835.1 Escherichia sp. AM3
CGGTGGAGCTGCATGACAAAGTCATCGGGCATTATCTGAACATAAAACACTATCAATAAGTTGGAGTCATTACCGCCCGTGTTGTCATCGACCGGCGAACTCCATAAGATGTGCAGCATTCACGTTCGGACGGAGTTCCTGACCTATGTCCCCTACTATTTATGATATTGCCAGGGTTGCAGGCGTATCAAAATCCACCGTATCACGCGTGCTGAATAAGCAAACTAATATCTCCCCGGAAGCGCGCGAAAAAGTGTTACGGGCCATTGAAGAATTACAGTATCAGCCAAACAAGCTGGCCCGCGCGCTGACCTCTTCGGGTTTTGATGCCATTATGGTGATTTCTACCCGTTCGACCAAAACTACGGCGGGTAATCCGTTTTTCTCTGAAGTTTTGCATGCCATCACCGCCAAAGCTGAAGAAGAAGGTTTCGACGTGATATTACAAACGTCGCACAATCCGGCAGAAGATCTGCAAAAATGCGAAAGCAAAATTAAGCAGAAAATGATTAAAGGCATTATTATGCTCAGTTCGCCAGCGGATGAGTCATTTTTTGCCCAACTCGATAAATATGATATTCCGGTGGTGGTGATTGGCAAAGTTGAAGGTCAATATGCCCATGTTTATTCTGTCGATACCGATAATTTTGGCGACAGCATTGCGTTGACCGATGCATTAATTGAAAGTGGGCATCAAAATATTGCCTGCCTGCATGCTCCGCTTGATGTCCATGTTTCGGTTGATCGCGTTAATGGTTATAAGCAGAGCCTGGCTGCGCATAATATTGCAGTGCGTGATGAATGGATTGTTGATGGCGGTTATACCCATGAAACTGCATTAAAAGCAGCACGGAAATTATTAAGCCAGTCACCGTTGCCTGAGGCGGTGTTTGCCACTGACAGCCTGAAATTAATGAGCATTTATCGTGCGGCAGCAGAGAAAAATATTGCTATTCCGCAGCAGTTAGCGGTGGTGGGTTATAGCAATGAAACGCTGTCATTTATTTTAACGCCTGCACCGGGCGGCATCGATGTTCCGACGCAGGAGTTAGGTCAACAAAGCTGCGAGTTATTATTCCGCTTAATTTCTGGAAAACCGTCACCACAGAATATTACCGTTGCCACGCATATGACGCTGAAATAAATACCAGCTACCTTGCCTGAATGCCGGATGCGATGCTAGCGCATCTTATCCGGCCTACATTTATAGATCGGATAAAGTACTCGCGCCGCATCCGGCAATTTAGCCCATTATCAGAACGAGTAATTTACGCCGACACCTGCATAATGGAATTTATCACTGTCGCCTTCGTCGTGATCCTGCCACTCAAACGCGTATTCCAGCGAAACGGAAAGTCCGTTCTGGAAATCATAACCGTAAAATAAACCTACACGGTTAAAATCATGGCCTTCACGTTCAATATCATCCTGCCAGTCCCAGTTACTCCAGCGATCCAGCCCAATGCGCGTATACGGCGTCACCGAGTGGTTGCCGAGCGTCAGCGGCAAATAGGCGCGAATTTCTTGCGTGGAAAACTCACCGTTATTGCGGCTGTCGTCCATATTGAAGCCGCGCTCGAGATAATAGTTCACTCGCAAGGCAACCGTTTCGTTGAAGGTATATTGCAGACCTGTTTCCGTTTCGACACGGGTATCAGCGTAACCGGTAGTGTTCAGATCATTGGCAAATTTATACATCGACAACCAACCGTTGAAACGTAAATCGTCAGTCAGTTTCACATCCCAGTCTGGCGCGATTTTCCAGCGCTGCATATTCGCCGTGTCTTTACCCGGTTCATCAACGTAGTGATAACCATAATTACGGAAACCGCCGGTCAGGCCGAAACTGAAATCATCGTTTTCGAGGAACTGATAATGCACCTCCAGCTCCGGGCGATCAAACCACGTTCCACGTTTACCCGCGCTATAATCTACCGGCCCTTCCTGATAATAGGCCAGAGCAATTCTCCACGGCCCGTTGGCGGCATTAAAATAGACTGAAGGCTCCGCCAGCCCATCCATATCTTCGCCATAACCCTCGACGTTTTCTATTTCGTACATCGCGCCGATATTAAAGTGCCAGTCGTTCCTTTCCTCGGCCTGTGCGCAGGCCATTCCCGCACACATCACCAGTGCGGTACAGGGTAATAACTTTTTCATTATTGTTCCTTGTATTATCCTGGGGGAATGCCTTCCCCCTGTATTTAGCGAATTGCTATTTCCGTTTCTGCATCAAAGAAATGACATTTCGTCATATCAAAATGAATAGTGATATTTTCTCCTGCATGATAATCATTTAACGCACCAGCACGGACCACTAACTCGTGCCCCCCAACCGTGGTGTAGAGCATAAATTCCGCACCGGTTAATTCTGCCACGCTAATTTTGGCGGAAATGTTATTTTCCTCTTGCGCGTCCGGATGAATATCTTCCGGTCGTATTCCCATCACGATGGGCTTATGCAAACTTTCCTGTGTTTTCAGAACCGCTAATTTCTCTTCGGGAATGGTTAATTTAAGCGTTTCCGTAACGAATTTATCGCCATCGATCGTGCCGCGAATAAAATTCATCGCTGGTGATCCAATAAATCCGGAAACAAACATATTCGCGGGTTGGGTAATGACTCCAACTTATTGATAGTGTTTTATGTTCAGATAATGCCCGATGACTTTGTCATGCAGCTCCACCG
>NZ_JAVUPQ010000187.1:0-2682 GCF_032029835.1 Escherichia sp. AM3
GGATGAAGCAGTCTGGGTCAAACAAGCACTGGAAAAAAATCAACCAGGAAAGCCAGTACGGGTGATAAATCCTGATGATGAATCGATACGAATTTTTTCATGGCTTGCTGATAATTTCCCTGATTTACAATATTTTAAACTTCAACTATTAGATGCCAGTAATCTAAGATTGACAGTGAGTAAGCAACGGAACGCTATCACACAGCAACTAATCGATAATCTTATTAAAGGATTACTGCAAACTATGCCATATGCCAGCAATATAAGTATTGCGGTATTAGATGATAATGTATTGGAAAGTCAGGCTATTGAAACGTTGTCAGCGATAGGTCTTTCTTATGAAAAATATAAAACAGCTAACAATGTGTATTTCAATATCATTGGTACGTTAAGTGACAGTGAATTAAATAAAATTAATAACTATGTTGACGAATATTATAAACAATGGGGTAAACAATATGTAAGATTTAATGTGAATTTGAAAAATCAGGACACAAATAATAGTTCATTTAGCTACGGAGATAACCGATTCGAGAAGTCTCAAGGTAGCAAGTGGACATTTCAGGAATAATTGAGGAAGACTTATGGCAGATTGGAATGGTTATATTATGGACATCAGCAAACAATTTGATCAGGGCGTTGATGATCTGAACCAGCAAGTTGAAAAAGCGTTGGAGGATTTAGCAACCAATCCTTCCGACCCGAAATTCCTTGCCGAATATCAAAGTGCATTAGCTGAGTATACATTATATCGAAATGCGCAATCTAACGTTGTAAAAGCGTATAAAGATCTTGATTCGGCAATCATACAAAACTTCCGCTAAACTGGATAAGGATTTTATTATGTCAGTAAGCAATATGCCACCTATTGATAGAGCTGAGCAATCAACTGCTCATGAAATACAGCAAGCGAAAGTGATTGATTTAAATGACCGGGTTCTCAATCTTGACAACCCGGATGATAAAATGATCTCCGCTTTTGCTAACTATGCTGTACAAACTGAAAATTGGCAGCAAAATGCGTTACAAGCATTAACGTCTGATAAAAAAGGATTAACTCCTGAAAAATTATTAGTCTTGCAGGATCATGTGCTTAATTATAATGTCGAGGTTTCATTGGTGGGAACATTAGCAAGAAAAATTGTCGCTGCAGTTGAGACGTTGACCCGCTCATGAAATATATATCATTATTATTGTTTATCCTGCTGTTGTGCGGCTGCAAGCAGCAGGAATTACTGAACCATCTTGATCAACAGCAAGCTAATGATGTCCTTGCTGTTTTACAAAGACATAATATTAATGCTGAAAAGAAGGATCAAGGCAAAACTGGATTCTCAATCTATGTTGAACCAACGGATTTTGCTTCTGCGGTGGATTGGCTAAAAATCTACAATCTCCCGGGTAAGCCTGATATTCAAATATCGCAGATGTTCCCTGCAGATGCACTCGTTTCATCTCCACGAGCGGAAAAAGCAAGGCTATATTCTGCTATTGAGCAGCGGTTAGAGCAATCTCTCAAAATTATGGATGGTATTGTTTCTTCGAGAGTACATGTTAGTTACGATGTTGATACTGGCGATAGTGGTAAAACTGCTTTACCAATTCATATTTCTGTACTTGCAGTATATGAAAAAGATATCAATCCAGAAATAAAAATAAATGACATAAAGAGATTTATTGTTAATAGTTTTGCAAGCGTACAATATGAGAATATTTCTGTTGTATTGTCAAAACGAAGAGACATTATTGAGCAAGCACCAACATATGAAATTAGCGAACCTGTTTTTGCTTATGATAAGGCTATGCCGGTTTCTATCTTACTTGCATTAATATCCGTAGCGACTTGCTGGCTGTTATGGAAGTATAGGGCCATTCTAACTAATTTAGTCAGGTTGAAAATTAAGTAGACATATGAGAACGTTATGAATCTTGCCCTAAGAAAGATTATATATGATCCAATTAGTTATATTCATCCTCAACGAGTAAGCTTGAATAATACACCTATTAACAATCCGGTGCTGAGATCTATTACCAATGAAATGATTCTCCTGCAGTATAATCTTTCAGTTGAACATTTTAATCTGAATAGTTCACTTATTTACTACATAAACAATTGGAATTTACTTCCATTGATCTGTTTACTCAGTGGTTGTCACTTTTATCGAGAAAGGTTTGCAGAACGCGGGTTTTTTTATAAGGTTCCTGATGTACTAAGGGATTATTTATCAGCTATACCGCTGGAAATAAATGAAAAGGCACGATACAAACCCGGCATCGCTAACTATCACAATATCATCACATGTGGTTTTTCAACGTTGTTACCCTATATAAGGCAACAACCATTGGCAATGCAGCAACGATTTAATTTATTATTTCCTGATTTTGTTGACCACATACAATCGCCGTTACCACTTGCATCAACACTTTTAGAGAGAATTACATTTTATGCGAAAAAAAATAGAGATGAGCTTGATAAAATCTCCTGCAAATGGTGTTGTGATTAAAAGAAAAATTTCTGATGGATTGAAAGAAATAGTTTCTCTTAAAGAAAAAATCCTTCTTGAAACCACCGCAAAAATTCAGAGTATTGAGGAAAAGAGAGAAGAAAAATTTATTCAAGGTTATTATGATGGCTATACAAAAGGCATTATTGATGAGATGGATAATTTTATACCCTTGATA
>NZ_JAVUPQ010000188.1:0-2673 GCF_032029835.1 Escherichia sp. AM3
CTGCAGAACAGGAATACGAGACAACCGGAAGTGAAGAAACACTCAAGACGGTTATCAATACCGACTGGGGATTACCTTATCTTCCCCGCGCCAGCATGGAGCAACGAAAAAGTGAACTGCTTGAGCAGCGGGCAGAGCCAGTTCCTTCCCGCAGTGTGCCGGATGGCGTTAATTTTCTTGTGGCGACAGTGGATGTGCAGGCGGGACGTCATCGCCGTTTTGTGGTTCAGGTAACGGGCTATGGCAGCCGTGGCGAACGCTGGATTATTGATCGTTACAACATCACGCAGTCATTGCGCGGTGACTGCGACGGGGAGAGCCAGCGAATTGATCCGGCCAGCTACCCGGAAGACTGGGATGTCCTGCTGACGGATGTTTTTCATAAAAGCTGGCCGCTGGCCTCCGATCCTTCTCAACAAATGCGACTGATGGCAATGGCGGTGGACTCCGGCGGTGAAGACGGGGTCACTGATAATGCCTATAAATTCTGGCGTCGTTGCCGTCGTGATGGCCTTGGTAAACGTATTTACCTGTTTAAGGGTGACAGCATCCGGCGCGCAAAACTGATCAGCCGTACATTCCCTGATAACACCGGACGAACGGGCCGCCGGGCGCAGGCCGCAGGTGATGTGCCGCTCTGGCTTCTTCAGACGGATGCACTGAAAGACCGGGTGAATAACGCGTTATGGCGTGACTCGCCAGGTCCCGGCTATGTGCATTTCCCTGACTGGCTGGGGAGCTGGTTTTACGACGAACTGACGTATGAAGAGCGGAGCAGTGACGGGAAATGGAGTAAGCCGGGTCGCGGTGCCAACGAAGCTTTTGACCTGATGGTGTATGCCGAGGCTCTGGTCATTCTGCATGGATACGAAAAGATCCGCTGGCCGGATGCACCGGAGTGGGCGAGCCGGGAAACCTGGCTGGAGTGTGTCCCGGACAGTACCGAACCGTCATCCTCACCGGAACCGGTATCCACGCCTGTTAAAAAACAAAAACGGAAGAAAACAGTAACTGACGATGTTAACCCCTGGCTGACTTCCGGAGGATGGTTATGAACCAGAATGATATCGAAGCCATGATTCAGCGTTATACGGAAGCTGAAATGGCGGTGCTGGACGGAAAATCCGTCACCTTTAATGGTCAGCAGATGACCATGGAAAACTTATCTGAGATCCGGCAGGGACGGCAGGAGTGGGAGCGCCGCCTTGCGGCTCTGATTACACGACGACGGGGGCATCCCGGGTATCGGCTGGCGAGGTTCTGATGGCAATTCTTGATGATGTGATTGGCGTTTTTTCACCAGGATGGAAAGCGGCAAGGCTGCGTTCCCGTGCGGTGATCCAGGCTTATGAGGCCGTAAAAACGACGCGGACACACAAAGCCCGACGGGAGAACCGAACTGCCGACCAGTTAAGCCAGTACGGGGCCGTGTCGTTACGTGAGCAGGCCCGTTACCTTGATAACAACCACGATCTGGTTATTGGTGTATTTGACAAGCTGGAAGAACGGGTGGTGGGGAAAAACGGGATTATTGTCGAGCCACATCCGGTATTACGCAATGGGGCCATTGCCCGTGACCTGGCTGCGGAGATTCGCACCCGATGGAGTGAATGGTCTGTCAGCCCGGAAGTCACCGGGCAGTTTACCCGTCCGATGCTGGAACGTCTGATGCTTCGTACCTGGCTGCGCGATGGTGAGGTGTTTGCCCAGATGGTTTCCGGGCGCATAAACAGCCTGACGCCTTCTGCCGGTGTTCATTTCTGGCTGGAGGCGCTCGAGCCGGACTTTATTCCCATGACCAGTGATGAGAGCAACAGGCTGAATCAGGGCGTGTTTGTTGATGACTGGGGGCGTCCCGAAAAATATCTGGTGTATAAAAGCCGTCCCGTATCCGGACGGCAGATGGAAACCAAAGAAGTGGATGCAGAGCGAATGCTGCATCTTAAATTTGTTCGCCGTCTGCACCAGATGCGCGGGACGTCTTTATTGTCCGGTGTGCTGATCCGCCTCAGTGCCCTGAAAGAGTATGAAGATTCTGAGCTGACTGCAGCAAGGATCGCCGCTGCTCTGGGGATGTACATCCGGAAAGGCGACGGGCAGAGCTATGAAGCGGATGGTAATGGCAGCAAGGATAAGGAACGCGAGCTTACCATTCAGCCAGGCATTATTTACGATGATCTGAAACCCGGCGAAGAAATCGGAATGGTGAAGTCGGATCGCCCAAATCCTAACCTTGAAACTTTTCGTAATGGTCAGTTGCGTGCCGTGGCGGCGGGCAGTCGTCTGAGTTTTTCCAGTACGGCACGCAACTATAACGGCACTTACAGCGCCCAGCGTCAGGAGCTGGTTGAATCCACTGATGGCTACCTGATCCTGCAGGACTGGTTTATTGGTGCCGTCACCCGTCCGATGTATCGTGCCTGGCTAAAACAGGCTGTGGCATCCGGTGTTATCAGGCTACCCCGCGATCTTGACCTTTCTTCACTGTATACCGCGGTGTATTCCGGACCGGTGATGCCGTGGATTGACCCTGTTAAGGAGGCTGAGGCCTGGAAAATCCAGATTCGTGGTGGAGCGGCGACAGAATCAGACTGGGTACGTGCTGGTGGTCGTAATCCGGATGATGTCAAACGTCGGCGCAAGGCCGAAATTGATGAAAACCGCAAGCTGGAT
>NZ_JAVUPQ010000189.1:0-2646 GCF_032029835.1 Escherichia sp. AM3
GTGCAGGGCTGGGGGGACGACCATCTCCATCAATTTCACATTTATGGCAAAGATTACGGTATCTCCTACGAAGGAGGCATCGGTTTTGTCGATAATCCGTTCCGGGTCGTGATTGATGATTTTGCTTTTGATGCTGGCGATCGCTTTACCTATGAATACAATTTCTTTGAGCACTGGCTTCATGACATTCGTGTTGAGGCCATTTATGAAAACTCTACGCTGAAAGCGCCGTTTTGTATAAGCGGCCATGGTATGCCCGGAGCCACAGCTGCGGATGAGTTCGATAAAACCCTGGCGTTTCTTGAAGCTATCGTTAATGCGGATGATGAAACAACGGTCGGCGAGATCCGCCCTTTTGCTGACGACCTGGATGCTGTCAGGTTCAACCGCCACAAAATCAACCGGCAACTGAGCAGGCTCGACCTTGCATCTCCGGTACTGGAGCCTGAAGTTATCTGGCTGGGCCGTCGTCGCTGACTGATGTCTATAAAGGTATACGTTTTCAGCATGCCTCTCAGATCCCCGAAAAAATGTCTATAAACCTCCCTAAATCAGTGTTTATGGATTATTCTTTAAATCTCTATGATGTTTAAAGACCTTCCGGAGGTTTTGCGTGCAATATGCCTACATCAGGGTAAGCTCGGCCGATCAGAATACGGCCCGTCAGGAAGAGGCATTGTCAAAGGCGGGTTTTCAGCCTGATAAAATTTGTGTTGAGCATGCCAGCGCGAAGGACACAAACCGCCCGGGGTTACAGGAACTCCTGGGGCAATTACGCCCTGGTGATACGCTTCTGGTTCATTCCATCGATCGCCTTTGCCGGAATATGTCGGATATGTGCGCTGTCACCACCCGGCTTCGTGACCAGGGCGTTACCCTTATTTTTCTGAAAGAGCAGCTGACGTTCAGCGCCGGCACAAACAATCCGATGCAGGAACTGCAGCTGCACATGATGTCGGCATTCAGCCAGTTTGAACGAGCCTTACTGAAGGAAAGGCAGGCCGACGGCATCGCCGCGAAAAAAGCACGGGGTGAAAAAACAGGGCGCCCCGGCGCCGATATCAAAAAGATCCAGGAAATTGACGCACTCAGAAGCAGAGGGGTCAGGCTCAGGATCGCCTGCGACCATGCGGGCCTTGGCGTTTCCACATATTATAAGCTTCGTCACCAGATGAACAACCAGTAGCCGGGAGATAGTCATCCACCACAGCAGGAGGCAATGATGCAACTGACGCTCCAGATAGTCATCACCGATGAATCAGGCTCCAGTCGAACGGAGGAACTGATGACAATCCAGAAATCAGGGGAGACCCGGAACGACATCGGATTATCGGTGTCAGAATCCAAGCTGTTGCTGAATACGGTCCAGCAGTCGGTGGTCCAGCTGCAGGCAGACGAATATACTCAACACCATATCCGGTGCCCTCACTGCCTTGCTGCGCGCAGAATCAAAGGCAAACAGAAAATACGGTACCGGACGCTGTTTGGCGTTATTCCGGTATCCGGGCTTCGGGTGTACCGGTGCCGTTGTGAAGAGAGTGATACAAAGACAGTCAGTTTGCTCAGCGACTGGGCCGGCGATTATTCTCACCCGGCACTGAAATATATTGAAACCCGCTGGGCCTCGATGATCTCCTATGAAATGACGACTCGTCTGCTGAAAGATATTCTGCCGGTGGGCCACAGCCTGAATGCCTCAACGGTGAGGAATCATTTATGCCAGGTGGCGCAGCGTCTTGACGCTGAGGCTGAAGCTCATTCAGGTTTTCTTTCCGGCTGCCCCCGCGACTGGGGGAACCTGCCCAGGCCAGGAAAACCGCTTGTGGTGGGTATAGATGGTGGTTATGTTCGCGATCGGGATGACAAAAAGCGTAATTTTGAAATTATTGCCGGGAAGTCTTTTTCCGTTGGTGCGCCTGCTGACACCCGCCGCTTCGGTTTTGTTCAGAAGGATGACTGTCATCCGGAACGCAGGCTCATGACCCACCTTTCAGCGCAGGGAATGCAGGCCAACCAGCAGATATTTTTTCTGTCCGACGGCGCGGATAATCTCAGGGACCTCCAGTTCGGTATGTACCCTGAGTCAACGCATGTGCTGGACTGGTTTCATATCACCATGAGGCTGAAGGTGCTCATGCAATATGCCCGGGGACTGCTGGTATCAGATCCAGAGGCGGGGAGTAAAGTTCTGGCACTGCTGGAAAGCATTAAACGATATCTCTGGCATGGCAATGTTGTCGCTGCGCTGGAACATATTGATAATTGCGTTATGTATTGCGATGACCCTGAACTCAGCTATCCTAGCCTGAAATCCCTGCAAAAACATCTGGATGAAATGTATACCTACATCCGGAATAATAAGATGATGATCCCAAACTACGGCGAAATGCGTCGGTACGGAGAGCCGGTATCAACCGCGTTTGTGGAATCCACGATCAATGAAGTGATCGCCAGACGAATGGCCAAAAAGCAGCAGATGCAGTGGAGCAGAAAAGGGGCTCATTATTTGTTACAGACCCGGACCGCCGTTTTGAATAACGAACTGCAGGATAAATTTGTCTGCTGGTATCCGGGTTTTCAAAGTGACGGGAAGGGACCAGCGATGGCAGCATAGCTCACGCTGCCCCAATATTTTTTATGCTCTCG
>NZ_JAVUPQ010000190.1:0-2587 GCF_032029835.1 Escherichia sp. AM3
GTATTAGAGCACATCTCCCGCGAAATAAATCACTTAGCGTGAATAACAGAAAAGATAAATCGCTAAGCGAAGAACAAATAAAGACACTATTTAAGCTATTGGAAGTCGAAGGAAGCCAAAATCCTTTCCAGAAGGAGGTTCAGGTGAGAAACAGGCTCATTTTTACCTTACTATTGAATTGTGGTTTAAGAGCAGGAGAGCTATTAAATCTAAAAGTTAATGATTTCAATCCCAGAGGTTATACACTTAATATTTTCAGAAGACACGATTGCATTGAAGATCGAAGGCTGAATCAACCTTTAGTCAAAACTGGTGAAAGGGAAATCCCATTGTCGGACGAGTTAGCAATGGAGATTTTGGATTACATAAATAACTATAGAAATAAATACACCAAAAAGAAGAAGCATGACTTCTTGTTTGTTACACACGGTTCATGTAAAACAACAGGGGAACCTTTATCTGTTTCCGCATATGAAAAGATAATTTCGACTATTAAAAAATCAAGTCCGGTATTAAAAAATTTATCAGGTCATAAACTGAGGCATTCTTGGAACTATTTCTATTCAAATGAAATTGATGATTCGAATTTAGACATCAGCCGAAAATCAGAGTTGAGGTGCTATCTCATGGGATGGTCAAAAGATTCAAAGATGTCAGAAAATTATAACTTCAAACACATATCAATAAAAGAAAAAGAAGTTATTGAAAGGGTTTATGACTCTTTAAGAAAAATAACTAAGGAGGTATGAAATGAAAACAAGAACATTAAAGAAAGATAATAATTTATTTTCAATGATGAAGGGGTATAGCTTCAGGATTTCTGATAATAAATGGCAATTAGATATAAATAATTGTGTTTACCCACATAAGGTTGCCGATAAAATGCCAGAGTCGATGCGTATTGGTTATCTTAATACCTTGGCATATTTTTCGTCTGAATATAGCGCAGGCTACATAAAGAATATAAATCACATCTTTATCCAATGGCTAAGATTGATGGATCTTGGAATGATTAATTCCAAAGCGGTTTATCAATTTAATGTTAGCTTAGGCCCTGAGAAAAACTATAAGCTAAATTCAATAAAGAACTTTCTTAGTAAATGGAAAAAACTCGGTTATGAAGGAGTAGATAACTCAGCTCTAAGAATGCTGGAAAAAATAACCATTAAACCTAATTTAACAGGGGAAGCCGTTAAACGAAGAGATCCGAATAGTGGACCACTAACGGAAGAAGATCTGAAAATCATACTTGAAAGTATCAGAAAATTGTTGAAAGAAAATAAAATCCCTCTGTTTATTTATTGCTACGTTATTCTATTAGCAACAACGGGAAGGAGGCCATCACAGCTAACTTCGTTGAAAGCGAAAGATCTCATAAGAACGGAAGAGGGTTGTTTTCTAAATATACCGAAAGTAAAACAAAGGAAGAACTTCAGAAGTGAGTTCAGCATGATGAGAATCGACGATAACCTGTATGAGGAACTTATAACCTTGATTGATCTGAACCAGAAACATATCGAAGGTAGGGTCAAGAGGAATATTAGTCATTTAAAAAATGAATTACCTATACTCATGGACATTAAACAATATGTATTAATTGATACTGGACAAAGTTTAGATACCATCATGATAACTGATTTTTTACATATGAAGAATTCTTTTATCTCAAACAAACTAAATAATTTGACTACTAAATTCAACATTAGGTCATCAAGTAATAACGGTCCTATACGGATTAATGCAAGACGATTTAGGTATACCCTGGGAACTCGTTTAGCAAAGGAAGGTGCATCAGTTGAAGTAATCGCTAAAGCATTAGACCATAAATCTATAAACTCATCAGGGATATACATAAAAAATTGTCCAGACAATGTTCATGATATAGACAAGATGCTTAATCCTTTTTTTGAACCGCTATCAAAGATATTTCTTGGAGAAGAACAGTTAAAAAACAAGAAGCTCTTTACTGAATATGTTTTAAATTCGTTCGAGTTTTTTAATGGTAAAGACGACCAAATTGAATGTTTCACTTGTAAAAACTTTAGAGCCTGGAGTTCCCAATGACCAATATAATCTTATTCGAGCCAGCCAATACTAATAATCCGAGTTCAAATGTTGATGAATTTATTGAATTTTGTAAGAGTAATATTTTAAACTCGAAGTTAGCGATTTCATGGGAAAGCAATGTATGGAAGAGATATTATAGATTCAATAAGTTTGACATGAACAATAATCGAAATAGCAAAGATAGATTAGATGGTAGTTTCATTGATTTTGCTAAAGCTTATATGTTGCATATTCACTCGTTTAACAAGTCAAAGTCAAACCAAAATACTTTGTCAATGTTGAAAATCATTGAGTTTGTTTTATTGAAATCATACGGAGAAGCTAATATTATCAAGTGTAATAATATCATATTTGATGAATGTGCAAGGTTAGCATCAGCCAAATATTCAAAAAAACAAGCAGTTGGAATTGGTAAAGAACTTGAGAAACTATGTTCATTCTTAACTGGAAACAGAATGACGACCTCATCATACTTTTTCTGGGTGAATCCGTTAAGGCATAAAATAACTCAGAGCTGGAA
>NZ_JAVUPQ010000191.1:0-2576 GCF_032029835.1 Escherichia sp. AM3
TGCGGTCCGTCTTCTCCGTCAGCCTGCCGTATTCATCGTGGCGGTAGACATAGTGCGCATCCTCCGCGATGCGGTTAACCGGCCACGGTTGTCATAGTGGCGGTAAAGGCTGATACCTTCCTCGCGGTGAACCGCCGTCATCTGGCCGAAGCGGTCGTATTCATAGCGGGTCTGGTAGCCCGAGCAGTCAGTGAACGCCAGCAACTGCCCGTAGCGGCTCCACGTCATCTGCCGGGTGCTGCCCGTCGCATCCGTTGTCGTCGCCGGTAACTCACTGTGCGCGTCATCGTAGCGGTAGCGTACTGTCTCCCCGCTGCGCGATGTCTCCGATACCAGCCTGCCCGGTTCATCATATTCCCGGCGGCTCTCCAGCCCGTCCGGGTACACCACCGCCGTCAGCTGGTTCCCGTCGTTATAGTAAAATTTCGTCTCCCGCCCGTCCGGTGTGGTGATGTCCGTGATATCGCCGGACACCACATTCAGACCGTACTCTGTCCTCCGTCCCGCCGCGTCCGTCTGCGCCGTGAGCCTTCCTGCCGCGTCATACCCGCTGCGCGTGACGCTGCCGTCCGCCAGTTCTTTTTTCACCACCCGTTTCAGCCCGGCCCCGCCTTCTGTATGCAGCACCTCACGCCGGTTCAGGCTGTCGGTGACGGTGATGCGGTCCTGCTCATAAAGATAGCGGTAGCTTAACCCTGCCGGGTTCAGTTGCTCCACCACCCGCCCCGTATCGTCGTAGCGGTAGCGCATCTCCGGCCTTCCCGCGTAACGGTGCGCCACCATCCGGCCCGGGTGCTGCGCGTCATACGTGAAAGCGCGCACCTGCGTATTGCTGCGGTCATATACCGCCAGCAGTTCACCGGCTTCCGTATACGTGTACCGCACCAGTGGCGCAGCGGGCAGGCTCTCCGGGTATGCCGGGTCGTGCATCAGCCACACCGCCGAAAGGCGGATACCCCTGTCGGGGCCGTATTCGGTACCGGGCAGTGTGTCGGGGAACGCTGAGGCTGAGAGAGGGCGGGAACTGTCAGAAGAAGATAGCGAAGAGGTGCGGGCCTCTTCCGCACGCTGCGCCTGCGTGGTCAGCACCAGACGGAACTCCCGCCCGGCACCGTCCGTCACGCCGGTGATTTCCCCGGCCAGGTCGCCTGCGGCCTCACGCCGGTACGTCAGCGTCCGCCCGAAACGGTCTGCCAGCCCGGTAAGCACCCGGTACGGCGGCAGCGGCGCTGGCAGTACGTCCTCAGCACCCGGCACCCGCTCTGACCACCCCAGTATCCACCACGGCCCCTGTGCGCTGTTGGTCGCCAGGTAAAGATGCGGGCTTAACCGGATATCCGGCGGCAGCGCCCCCCACAGCCGCGCCAGCGTGTGGCCGTCCGGCTGCGCTGCCTTACCACCGCGCACCAGCCACATTGACTCGCTGCGGCTGTACACCGCCTCCCCCGGCAGCAGCGGCTCAAAGTGAATGCTCCGCCCGCCGTTGTCGTTGAGTACCAGTGCATCATCGCGTAGCTGTAAGCGGATATCAGAAGGCGCTTTCCAGCCGGGGCCAAACACTCCCACCGGCGCGGGTGTCCTGGTCCGGTAGCTGCTGTAGGTGCGGGAGAGAATGAACGGCAGCGGGCCGGGCAGCGCAAGGTCCGTCTCGCCGGGCAGCACCTTCGCCCCCAGCAGCGGATTTACCGGGTTGCCCGAAGTCATCCCGCCCGGACACACCGAGCACGCCACGCCGGTGGGCGCGCCAATTCTTACACCTGCCGAACCCTGGACAATGGGACCGCCATACTGAGTCATATCTCCCTGACGCGCCGCTGGTTTTCCGCTCATGATTCAATTCCTTCTTCTGTTTATTTTTAATGCTTGTTTGTTACTGAATACCGAACAGGTACGGGATCAGTACTCTCTCATATCCGGCGTATCCTGCTTTTCATCAGGGGTCTTCGGTGGGGATTTCGAGGCTGCACAGTTCCAGTTAATCAACAGTGAGTCACCATTAACCTGCTCCTTACCCTGCAAATGAATTTTTGTGCCGTTGAGAAAAATTTGTCCGTCCTTCGTCAGCACCAGCCTTGCCTTACCACAGCAGAGCTCCAGATGCTCACCGGCGGAGTAAATCGCGGTCTGCCCGGTATCATCCTTTTTCGTTTTACCAACGGTGAAGGTAACGTTATTTCCGACTTTGACGTCATAACCCAGCCCGACCCTCAACGATTTATGCAAACCGATCTGCGAGGACTGCATCAGAGCCACCGAAGTGTTCATAATGCCACCTACCGTCGTCTGGTACGCCACGCCCACGGTCAGCGCACGAACAAGTCCAATCGTTTCCACCTGAACAGAACCCACTTTAATTATCTGGTTACTGCCCACCGTCTCTATCTGGTTAACACCCACCGTCTGTATCTGATTGTTGGTAACCGCAATCATCTGATTGTTGCCAATGGTTTCAGCATGGTTGTTTATCACATCAGTGGTGCGGTTATTCAGCACCTCGGTGTACTGGACACAAAACTCACGGGAAGGATGCGGCTCGCTGAACAGCGGACTCCATTCGGTCACCCCGTTTTCCTGCA
>NZ_JAVUPQ010000192.1:0-2568 GCF_032029835.1 Escherichia sp. AM3
ATGTAATACATCTATTCAAATTTGTGATACATGTCAAAAAACTGGTTGACCAAACTCGTTATTTATATAAGGGCACTTCCGAAGTGCACTCTTTTTTAAAGCGAGGAAGTACCAATGAAAGAGAATAAAGTACAGCAAATCAGTCATAAACTGATTAATATCGTTGTTTTTGTCGCAATTGTAGAATACGCCTATTTATTTCTCCATTTCTATTAATAACGGAAATAAACTGTTCACTTCAGTGATATTTAAAATATGCATCCTCTCCCTTTTTTGTAAGTAATTATTATATCCGTGGGAGAGGAATACACGCTGTCAGGTAATCAATCATACTGCGATAAATTATCGGCCAGTAAAGTGGAGATAACCTCCATTCTCGAAAAATCCATACTCTCAGCAAAACCATCATCAATCACTCATCCAGGCGTTTATGGGAGCGTCACCAATGGCTGCTAACAATGCCAGAGTTCCCCGTTGCGAAAATTCCACATCCACAAAGAGTCACAGGGATTGAGTGTTGAAATGATCCGGATGAGCATGTATCTTTATGGTTATGTTATAACATAACAGGTAAAAATGATGAAGCCCAATATCCATCCTGAGTATCGTACTGTGGTGTTCCACGACACCAGTGTTGATGAGTACTTTAAAATCGGCTCGACTATCAAAACAGACCGTGAGATTGAGCTGGATGGCGTAACGTATCCATACGTGACAATTGATGTCTCTTCTAAATCGCACCCGTTCTATACAGGGAAGCTGAGAACAGTGGCATCAGAAGGAAATGTTGCACGATTCACCCAACGTTTTGGTCGTTTTGTTAGCACGAAAAAGGGGGCGTGATGAAAGTTCTTAACTCTCTGCGTACCGCAAAAGAACGCCATCCAGACTGTCAGATTGTGAAGCGAAAAGGACGGCTATATGTGATTTGTAAATCTAATCCACGTTTTAAGGCCGTTCAGGGTCGTAAGAAAAAACGTTGATTCAAAATTCGACGGATTAACGATATTTGTCTGATTAATAATCAGATCGGATTAATGTTGGTGTGTTTATAACACCAACATTAATTTTCCTGGGGATATATTCTTCCTGTTCATTTGAGGCCAACTGCCTGACGTTTCTCTCCGAATATTCCATTATCTTAATGTTGACTTGTTGACCAGCTTCGCCCCTGTATGCTGGCATCAACCCTCTTTTAGACTGAACACGCCACTCAGTCTCCTCCCTTTGCGGCGCAGCCTGCATTTTCACTCAAACTGTTAAGATGATAAATGTGGTAAATCTGTTGGTACTAACATAAAAACGTTTACGCCACAGGAACAGTCTGATCCACCGGTAACCCCGTCGCCGACGTTCGAGTGCCAGTTAGAGTAACGCGCACAGATAACTGAATGCAGTGCCCTGACAAAAAGGCCATCGTTCCTGTGACAGCTGGCAGCCTTCGTTTAACTTCACTTAATCTGGCTCTTGGGGGCTTACCGAACAGATGACGTACATACGCCCGTTCAATTTTCCATTACTTATTGGAATGAACACCTGTAACCATTTTGTGCGGCATGTTAATCCATTAAAATATCTTACTGATTGGCAAATCATCTTCAATGACAGCTCATCATAGTTTTATATTCTATCCCTTACCCTTAAAACTTGTTTTTTTACTAGTCCATCACACAGCGCATTAAGACTATTCCTAACACTTCAGGGCAAAGTTCCTGACCAATATAAAATGCAAGTAAGAATTGAACGTTATATTGCCAATAACCTTATGAAACCAAATGTCTTTTTCTTCTTATCAAAAAAGCAATATTTTCAGTTTTTCTAAATATTGACTTAACCATTGAATTCCTTTTCCGTTCACATATTGACACTCATCGGGAAAAAAAACATAAATTTAAGCCCAATCGAAAATAATTAAACTTAATCTCGTTTAACCTTTATTGATATGTACTACGTATCTTATTTACTTCCGGTTTACTAAGGAAACTGAATGCACCTGTAAAAATTACAGGTTTGGAAAGTAGTGACATGGCAAAGTGATTACAGTAGGGACTATGAGGTTAAAAACCATATGGAATGTCAAAACCGTTCTGATAAATACATCTGGTCTCCCCATGACGCCTACTTCTATAAAGGACTATCTGAACTGATTGTGGATATCGACAGATTAATTTATCTATCGTTGGAGAAAATTAGAAAAGATTTCGTGTTTATCAATCTCAGTACGGATTCTTTATCTGAATTTATAAACCGTGATAATGAATGGTTATCCGCGGTAAAGGGGAAACAGGTCGTATTGATTGCGGCCAGAAAGTCAGAGGCCTTAGCAAATTATTGGTATTACAATAGCAATATTAGGGGCGTGGTATACGCTGGACTGAGTCGTGATATTAGAAAAGAACTGGTCTATGTGATTAATGGCAGGTTCCTGAGAAAAGATATTAAGAAAGATAAAATCACGGACCGGGAAATGGAAATTATCCGCATGACGGCCCAGGGAATGCAACCTAAATCGATTGCCAGAATTGAAAATTGTAGTGTGAAGACAGTGTATACCCATCGGCGTAATGC
>NZ_JAVUPQ010000193.1:0-2566 GCF_032029835.1 Escherichia sp. AM3
AAACAGAGAAAGGTTTATCAGTCCATTTGAATATGCAAAGATTAATAATCCATTAAAACAGTAATCATCCCGGGCAAATGCCCGGGAATTATTCTAGGATTATTTTCTTTGTTAAAAAAGACAAACGGTATTAACTGATGTATTTACTATTTACCGCTCCCTGCAGGGGGGATTATCAGAATCCGCGGTTATTCATTATTTATATACATTCAATAAAAAAGTAACCTCATAAAAAATCCTGTACTCACAGGGTGATGCGGGATAACTGACGTAAGGAGTGCTGCAGGGATTTGATGGTCCCTTGTGCTGATATGAATACGGATATTTTATACAGAATACTTTTCAGTACAAGCGACTGTATTACAGTCTGCCATATATGATTACCTGTGATCAGGAAGAATAAGTGGCTGAGGTTTCAAACTGTCTGCCGGTATATTCCTCTCTCCCTTAAAAACCATAACAGGTTAGTTATCTTCGTCTGTCAGCGGATTGAATGGCGGTATATTTTCAGTACAAATACCGGTCATCCACTGAAAAATACCTGCGAAATGACGGGCACTGATTTTTCTACTGACGGGCTGATGAGACGTTATGTCACTGGCGGTAATAATCAGTGGCACACTGTAGCCTCCCTGCACATGACCATAATGATGAACAGGATTGGCACTGTCGCTGACCGACAGCCCAAGGCCAGAAAAGTAAAGCATGGCGAAATGACGTGAGTACCGGCGAAGGATACCATCAAGCTGGCCAAGAAAGTTATCCAGTTTACTGATGCTGGCGAGGTAACAGGCAATTTTTCGGGGATACTGCTCCAGGTAATTATTCGGCTAGGAGTTAAGGCTGTCACACGGATTTGGATGAGAACCCATCATGTGCAGGAAAATTATCTTCGGAGAGGATGTATCCGCCAGCGCACGTTCTGTTTCCTGTAACAACAGTTTGTCATCTGTTTTACGGGAAGCGAAGCTGCCTTTCTTGAGGAAAGTGGCATGCTCCGCATCAGAAGCAATAACAGAGATGCGTGTGTCATGCTCCCCCAGTTTTCCTTGATTGGATATCCACCATGTGCTGTATCCTGCTTTTGCTGCCAGCGCCACCACATTGTTGCCGGAATCAGGGTTCTGCTCATAGTCATAAATCAGTGTCCGGCTCAGGGAAGACACTGTACTGGAGGCTGTCGAGGTATAATCGTCAATAAATAAACCGGGTGCCGTATTCAGCCACGGTGTGGTTGGTACGGGATAGTCATACACTGACATATAATCCCTGCGCACACTCTCACCAGTGACAATAACAATCGTATCATATAACGGTGCTCCCGGCTGGATTTTCCAGTTGTCAGCCCCGTGCTACTCAGTTGTTCATAACGCTGCATTTCACGTAATGTGTCAGTTGTCCCCACAACTGTTCCTTTAACCATCCGCAATGGCCAACGGTTTACAGAGCATAATACGAATAGCCGTAGAGCCAGCCAGTTACGGTGGTCGCGATGGTGTGTCCGCCAGAAAATCACCACGAATACCAGAATCGCGGCACTGACCAGAAAATGATAAACAGGAAACACGGGGCGGTTCACTTTGCTTTCTCCTGTAGTGTTTTCTGTAGGTTCTGAACCGGTTCTAGCGGGGTTGTGAGGCTGATGGCAATCGCCGGGCTCTTCCTGCATGTTACACTGGTACTGCAAGAGGGGGCCTTCGCTCCTCTGACATTACTCAGTATTTTCACTACTACACCCCATCTGCCATCCATAACAACCGATTCACCCCCTCGCGAGGCGTTGTTGCCCGTCACCCGGACAGACACCGTTATGGACTTCTCTTGTTGCACGATCGATCAATTGTTATGCATGCTGACACCACAACCCCGGTGGGTATGACCGATGCCTTTCTCACTCTCTTCCCGGTCATCGTCGGCCTTCCCCGTTATTGTGGCGTGTCAGCACCCTCGACGGCATTTCGATGGCTGCTCAGTGTTCACTCACGTTACGGCCCGCATAACCCGTTGACTTCCTGAAGAAGTCGTTTCAGGGAGAGATTCAGCCCTTTTGTTACCTCCTGGACCGCTTCTTGTCCTTCCAGTCGGAGCGAGAGTTAGCCGGGGCGGACTTTCACCGACGGAAAGATCGTGCATTTCAAGGCACACACAACAATATCTGCGAGCGTGCTATCCGTCCGGTCGTTATGGGACGAAAGGCCTGGTTGTTCGCTGGTTCACTGGTGGCCGGGAACCGCGCGGCACAGATAATGAGCCTTCTGGGAACCGCAGTCTGGAGCCACATGCTTGGCTGACGGACGTCCTGACGCGTCTGCCGGAGTGGCCGGAGGAGAGGTTGGCTGAGTTACTGCCTCTTGAGGGCTTTACCTTCTTCGGGTAAGTGATACCTGCCGTCAGGTGTTTGTGCACCGGGCCATAACCTGCAGTTGGGAATTGAACGCCTGACAACAGGAAATGAGCTAGAGCAGTAAACACGCGGGCTGACAATGGGTCAGAATATGAGTTAGCCCGGCGTTATTCCTGGGGTCAGTACTTCAGATCTAGCCTCCGGTACCAGACTAGCTAGCCC
>NZ_JAVUPQ010000194.1:0-2505 GCF_032029835.1 Escherichia sp. AM3
AAGAGCGTTTATCATTGCTCTCAAATTATCGCGAACACTTATCCAAGTCTGTTCTGCTCGTTCTAACTCATCAGTGTACAACTTTAATGTTTTATCTATGCCATATGTGGCTATTAAATTTATAGCTTCTTGTAATTTTTCAGGATTATTCCTTCTTGGGGGAGTGAATATACCACGGATTTTTCCGGTAATTAAAGCTTTACGGTGTCTACATAGAATACCTTTACTTCCTGCTGGACAATTACAAGTCATGATTAGCGAGCCAGAATCGTTTGATACAGTGACTATGTATACATCCAAACTACTGCTACTTGTTGCGAAGAATTCGTATTTCATGTGTTAGCTCCTTGACTTCAATTATTCTTATCCTTTTGGTTCAATACCGCGCCGTAGCAGCTCTTTGCGCCCTCATTCTTTAAGCCAGTTGGCTAGGCTTATGCCGTCGCTCTGCGCTTCTTTGTCGAATTGCTCTTTTAGCTCTGGAGAAATTCGCATTCTGAATTGTGGAGATTGCCCATCACCCTTAGGACTTTTATCGCGTTTGATCGTTGACAAGTGACCACCTATTGAATTAGCCTTTTCATTGTTAGGTGGCCACCTTAACACGGGGGCACTTAAAAAAGCAAAGCCCGAAGGTGCTGGGAACACCAACGGGCTTCTAACCACCAACGATAGCAACAGTATCGAGGTAGCTATGAGAAATCATACCACACACCCGCAAGGGCGGGACCCGCACAACCTGAATAAATACATCTGGCGTTTTATCGCCTTGAGTACGGCACAACCGCGCATGATTACCATCGAGGCCATCAGCGAACAGGAAGCCCGCCAGCAATCCCCAACTGGCTGCGTGATGGTATTCGCCGCCCGTATTCGTCAGGAGGTGTGCCGTGCTTAAAACCTTCAGTGTATTTGCCCGAGCTGTTAACCCACTGGGCCACACAATTGGTATCACTCAGAACGTGAAGGCTGTTAATGTTCAGACGGCTATTGCTGCGGTGAGAAGCGAATCATCAGAATATGGCTTATCACAAGTCATTATTTCAGCAGTGTATGAATTAAAAGAGGTGCATTAATGCAGGAAATCACATTACACGAAGCCGCTGAACGTGCGCACCAGACAGAAATTATTTGCCGCCTTCTTGAGGTATACCCGAACAAAATTACAGATGCTGATATATCCGCGCTGGCGAGCCTACTGGCGCGCCTTTCGGGAAGTGTCGCTAGTTTCCTGATTGAGGAAGAAAGTAAGCTGGTGGGGGATTAAATGAATACAGAACGGGAAGTCTTTTTTAAATTGTTAGCATGTGCAGAAAGTCCATTAACTTTAAATAATTCAGCAAAAGCAATATTAAATATGTGGCTTGATTGCATAAATGACAATGAAGATGCAAATATTGCTTATGGCCTGTTGTCACTTATTGATGAATCAGCAGAAAAACTCAATGACGCAATAAATAGTGCCCTGCTATCAAATAAGTCGAGTTAAGTCGAGGAATAAATAATATGGAAATGAAAAATTCTGGCTTTATTGCCAGCGGCCCCGCTCGGCCTGAATTTATGAACGGCGATATTTACCGCGATAAATACGGCGGCACGGTAACGATTAAAGGCGTGGCAGAACGGCGCATCACTTACCGCCGTGAGGGGTATAGCTATGACTGCGTGATGCCTGTTTATCAGTTCCGGCGTGATTTTTCCCTGGTATATGCCGCACCCCGCAGTAAGCCCATCAGCAGGGAAAAAGCGCGGGGAAACATCCAGAAAATGAAAAGCATGATTAACGCATTCAGGGGCAAAAAATGAAACTGGCACCGAACTTAAAAAAACAGCCACGCGACAGACTGACAGAGGTAATCATCTTTGCAGGTAGTGATGCGTGGAGCCATGCGAAAGAGTGGCGGGAATGGGCGGGTAAACATATTGCCGCCGACGATGTGCCGCCTGTCGTGCTGGCTGATGAGCAACTGAAAAATATCACCGATTACCGGATCATTGATGAAGATCGTCAGTGTGTGCGTGTTTACCGCGCAGGACATATCACAGAGCACAGCATGACGCAGATTGTTACGTTACTGGCTGTGGCTGGAGTGAAGACCGTACACGAATACGCGGGGATTACTGACACCAGCCCAGTGGATTTATCCGAGCAGTTGCCGCGACTCAAAGAGGAATGCGAGCGTGGGGAAAGTCTGGTGCTTAATCTTCCGACGAAGCAAAAGGCGCAACTTTCACAGATGGCAGACAGTGAACGTGCACAACTACTTGCCGATCGCTTTGATGGTGTGTGTGTTCATGCAGAAAGTGAAATCGTCCACGTATGGCGCGGCGGGGTATGGTGTCCGGTCAGCACAATGGAGCTGAGCCGCGAAATGGTGGCGATCTATTCAGAGCACAGGGCCACGTTCAGCAAACGTGTAATCAATAACGCCGTGGAAGCGTTAAAAGTTATTGCCGACCCCATGGGGGAGCCGTCCGGTGATTTGCTACCGTTCACTAATGGTG
>NZ_JAVUPQ010000195.1:0-2504 GCF_032029835.1 Escherichia sp. AM3
CAGTAACACTGCATGTAGACAGCCTGATCACCGCCATTGGTGAACAGCAGGATACTGAAGCCCTGAATGCGATGGGCGTGCCGCTGGACAAAAACGGCTGGCCAGACGTCGACCATAATGGCGAAACTCGTCTGACTGACGTCTTTATGATCGGCGACGTACAGCGCGGACCATCCTCCATTGTCGCTGCTGTCGGAACCGCGCGTCGGGCGACCGATGCCATCCTTAGTCGGGAAAATATCCGTTCCCACCAGAACGATAAATACTGGAACAACGTCAATCCAGCGGAAATCTATCAACGTAAAGGCGATATCTCTATCACGCTGGTGAACAGTGACGATCGTGACGCGTTTGTCGCCCAGGAAGCCGCTCGCTGCCTCGAATGTAACTACGTTTGCAGCAAGTGTGTGGATGTCTGCCCGAACCGCGCCAACGTCTCCATTGCGGTCCCAGGCTTCCAGAACCGTTTCCAGACGCTGCACCTCGACGCTTACTGTAACGAATGCGGCAACTGCGCTCAGTTCTGTCCGTGGAACGGTAAACCGTACAAAGACAAAATCACCGTCTTCAGCCTGGCGCAAGACTTTGATAACAGCAGCAACCCAGGCTTCCTTGTGGAAGATTGCCGGGTACGAGTACGTCTGAATAACCAAAGCTGGGTGTTAAACATCGACAGCAAAGGTCAGTTTAACAACGTACCACCGGAGCTGAACGATATGTGCCGCATCATCAGCCATGTCCACCAGCATCATCATTATCTGCTGGGCCGCGTGGAGGTGTAATCATGTTGATTCTGAAGAATGTCACTGCGGTACAGCTACACCCGGCAAAAGTGCAGGAAGGCGTTGATATCGCCATCGAAAACGATGTGATTGTCGCTATCGGCGATGCCCTGACGCAACGCTACCCCGACGCCAGCTTCAAAGAGATGCATGGCCGGATTGTGATGCCAGGGATTGTCTGCTCGCACAACCATTTTTACTCGGGGCTTTCCCGCGGAATTATGGCAAACATCGCCCCTTGCCCGGATTTCATCTCAACGCTGAAAAATCTCTGGTGGCGGCTCGATCGCGCCCTTGATGAAGAGTCGCTCTATTACAGCGGACTGATTTGTTCCCTGGAAGCGATTAAGAGCGGATGTACATCGGTTATCGATCACCATGCCTCTCCGGCGTATATCGGCGGGTCGCTCTCCACATTGCGCGACGCATTTTTAAAAGTTGGCCTGCGCGCGATGACCTGTTTTGAAACTACTGACCGTAACAACGGCATCAAAGAGTTGCAGGAAGGTGTAGAAGAAAACATCCGTTTCGCCCGTTTGATTGATGAGGCGAAGAAAGCGACAAGCGAGCCGTATCTGGTGGAAGCACATATCGGTGCTCACGCGCCGTTTACCGTGCCGGATGCCGGTCTGGAGATGCTGCGTGAAGCCGTGAAAGCCACAGGCCGTGGTTTGCATATTCACGCTGCGGAAGACCTTTACGACGTTTCCTACAGTCACCACTGGTACGGCAAAGACCTGCTGGCACGACTGGCGCAATTCGATCTCATCGACAGCAAAACGCTGGTCGCTCATGGGCTGTACTTGTCGAAAGATGACATCACCCTACTCAATCAGCGCGATGCGTTCCTGGTGCATAACGCCCGTTCAAACATGAACAACCATGTCGGCTACAACCATCACCTTAGCGACATCCGCAATCTGGCGTTGGGAACGGACGGCATTGGTTCGGACATGTTTGAAGAGATGAAATTTGCCTTCTTTAAACATCGCGATGCGGGTGGTCCGCTGTGGCCTGACAGTTTTGCCAAAGCCCTGACTAACGGTAACGAACTGATGAGCCGCAACTTTGGCGCGAAATTTGGGCTTCTGGAAGCCGGTTACAAAGCTGATTTAACCATTTGCGATTACAACTCGCCGACGCCGCTGCTGGCAGACAATATCGCCGGGCATATCGCTTTCGGTATGGGCTCAGGCAGCGTTCACAGCGTGATGGTCAATGGTGTGATGGTCTATGAAGACCGTCAGTTTAACTTCGATTGCGATTCCATTTATGCACAAGCCAGAAAAGCCGCTGCCAGTATGTGGCGTCGGATGGATGCGCTGGCATAAATGACAGATGCCCTCTTCCCGCAGGGAAGAGGGTTAAATAAGGAAAGAAGATGATTGAACAATTTTTCAGGCCCGACTCTGTCGAACAGGCGCTGGAACTGAAGCGCCGCTACCAGGATGAAGCCGTCTGGTTCGCCGGGGGCAGCAAACTCAATGCTACACCAACCCGTACCGATAAAAAGATTGCCATTTCCTTACAGGATCTGGAACTGGACTGGGTTGACTGGGATAACGGTGCACTGCGGATTGGCGCAATGTCTCGCTTGCAGCCACTGCGTGATGCGCGATTTATTCCTGCAGCGCTGCGTGAAGCCCTCGGTTTTGTTTACTCACGCCATGTTCGTAATCAGTCGACCATTGGTGGTGAAATCGCCGCCCGCCAGGAAGAGTC
>NZ_JAVUPQ010000196.1:0-2500 GCF_032029835.1 Escherichia sp. AM3
CATCAGCCAGGTTATCGGTGCGTTCAGTGGCATCCGTCTGTGGGCGTGGTGCACACATCCAGCCTGGAACCCAGCGGTTGTCTTTCATATGGTGCTCTGCATGTTCAGCCGCATCACCTTTCTTCATCTTCTCCGCGTCCCGTGCGGCACCGGACAGCCCTGCCTTATTCAGGGCTGCGATAATCTGCGGCGGACGTTCGCGCGTCGGGCACCTCTCTTACTTAAGAATCCCGAAATCCCTGATGACATGGTTCATCCAGTACCCGGCACCGTCCTCAAAATTCCAGGTACGCCAGACCAGGGAACCGTTATTGCGGACAACCAGGCGAAAATGTTCCCCGTGGTCATCCTCGATAAAGACGTTCCGGTACTGTGCGGCAACAGCTTCGGCATGTTTGCGGGTAAAAGGACCGTCAGGCAGCCCCTGAAGTATTCTGAAATATTCGCTCATCCTCATCTCTCCGGTGATGCCCCGCACAGAACGGGGCGGGGCGGGGCGGTTATCACAGTCAGCCCGATCAGAACGGGATATCGTCTGAAAACCCGTAATCGTCACCCTCCGGCGGTTGCGGCTGAGGCTCCGGCTGCGCGGCCTTACGTCCACGGCCTTTCGTTTTTGCGCCACCTTTTTTCGTACCGGCCTCCGCCTGTGGTTCCGGCTGAGGCTGACCGCTGAACTGTTGCCCCTCTTCCGGCTGAGTCTGAGCACCTGCGGCACGTCCCAGCATCTGCATGGTGCCCGTGGTCTTAACAAGAATTTCGGTGACGTAACGGGTGATACCGTTATCCTCCCAGCTACGGGTGCGAAGCTGACCTTCGATGTAGACCTGCGCGCCCTTGCGCAGATATTCGCCAGCCACTTCCGCGAGCTTGCCGAACAGCACCACGCGATGCCATTCTGTCTGCTCCCGCATCTCCCCTGTCTGTTTGTCACGCCAGGTTTCCGACGTGGCGACCTGCAGGTTTGCCACTGCGCCCCCGTTGGGGATGTAACGGACTTCCGGATCTTTTCCCAGGCGTCCCACGAGAATGACCTTGTTAATGCCACGAACTGCCATGATGTGCCTCCTTCTGTTGATGTTTTCAGCCCCCATCATCTGTTGAGTTTCGGGAGCCGCGGTTTTGACGTTTTGCGGGGACCTGCCTTTTGTTCCCTCCGGTATTCACCATCACCTGTTTGAGAACCTTCGCCGCATGGGGCATCACTGCCACGGCCGGAAACGACTGTCCGGGGGCAGACCGCAAAAGTTTTTGCCTGCTTCTGGGCAAAAAGTTTTGCGGGATGTGCATTTCACCCCTGGACTGGCGGAGACGGTTGTGGCTGTCTATGCCCCCGGCGACAGGGGCTTAAACTGGTGAATGGCACCGGACACAACAACGGGCAGGGACCCGCCGCAACGACGTGAAGCGCGGTTTGCGAAACGGCGTTGCGCCTTACATCCCGGCGCCTTTTGCCGGGATGCCGGGAGCGCAGGTCACGGCGCGACAGAGGCGGCGCGACCGGAACGGTCGCTGCAAGCCAGGGGTTTTCACGCATCGGACCGTAGCGACAGCCCGAAACCGCGCCAGCGGGTTCGGCGGAGACTGGCAGGTGCGCCAGCAGCTGCCTGTCGGAGTCGGGCCTGACGACCGGATGCCGCCAGGCAGCCGGGAGCCGAAGGTACGCCCGGCAGACAGGACAACACTGCAGTAGTCAGAATCAGAGCAGGAAGAAAAAGAGAATAATCACAGGGAAGGTGATGTGATTTCTGACAGGCCATAACCAGAGAAGGCGGGGGAAAAGAACGGGCGCCGCAGGCGCGCGTTCATCCCCGTTCCTGAAGGGAAACGACCTTCCTGAAGTCAGGTTGTTCATGCCCGTACAACATCAGCAAGGAGAAAGGGGCTACCGGCGAACCAGCAGCCCCTTTATAAAGGCGCTTCAGTAGTCAGACCAGCATCAGTCCTGAAAAGGCGGGCCTGCGCCCGCCTCCAGGTTGCTACTTACCGGATTCGTAAGCCATGAAAGCCGCCACCTCCCTGTGTCCGTCTCTGTAACGAATCTCGCACAGCGATTTTCGTGTCAGATAAGTGAATATCAACAGTGTGAGACACACGATCAACACACACCAGACAAGGGAACTTCGTGGTAGTTTCATGGCCTTCTTCTCCTTGCGCAAAGCGCGGTAAGAGGCTATCCTGATGTGGACTAGACATAGGGATGCCTCGTGGTGGTTAATGAAAATTAACTTACTACGGGGCTATCTTCTTTCTGCCACACAACACGGCAACAAACCACCTTCACGTCATGAGGCAGAAAGCCTCAAGCGCCGGGCACATCATAGCCCATATACCTGCACGCTGACCACACTCACTTTCCCTGAAAATAATCCGCTCATTCAGACCGTTCACGGGAAATCCGTGTGATTGTTGCCGCATCACGCTGCCTCCCGGAGTTTGTTCGGCACCATCCACCGCTCCATCTCACGGACAGCGTGACCGGCCTCTCTTGCTGCAAGAC
>NZ_JAVUPQ010000197.1:0-2493 GCF_032029835.1 Escherichia sp. AM3
AGACTAACCGCATCAGCCGATTTAAATAATTGAGCAGTGGTAGAACGAAGACTTTCGGGAGTAACTCCCAACAGTGCGGCAACCTTAATGAGGTTTTCATCACTAACAATCATCGTTTCCCCGTCTTTGCTGATAATCATTTCTTGTTTCATAAATAACGTTCCTGTTAGTGCCAGACAAATAAAAAGCCCCAATGCCGTAAGAGGTTAATTCTGACCAGCAAAGGGGCTTTAACGTGCGGGCAATTACATAATTGATAAGTTAAACTATAAGAGGATTAAACATATCAGCAAATACACTTTTTAAATATACTTGATGATATGCTTAAAGGATGAATATCAGATCTTAGAAGGAAGGCTCTTAGGAGTTGCCCCTGGAATCACTAAGATCTGATATTCTGGATGCGGTGGCTAACCGCTGCCTGTTTTTGCTGTGGATGCAACAAAGTAAGGCTTTAAGGAATCACTATTCCAATTCTCATCTACTCACAGATTAAATTTTAATAGGATTAACTACACCAACAATAATCTACCGTTTCAGAAAAAGCGTTTTTACAACCAAAGATTATAGATTTGCAGTCTATAAAACCCGTTTTGCTATCAATATTTCCAAAGGTTATTGCACAATTCTTAGCTAAACTCTCTCTGCTTGCGGCTAACGCTATGCAGATGATTGTTTTTGACAACAACTTAATAGATTATTCTGTTACTAACTTCCGTCATTAAATAAGAGTTTAATGATGTTAGTAAATAGTTATAAAATATAACTATCAGTGTAAGGCTCTTTAATGTTTTCGGACAAAATAAGGAGCTTTAGGATAAGCATAGATGAAAAATAAGAGCGGGAAGGGCAAGGAGATAACACCTACCCGCTTTTATCAAAATTAAGCACAATGCCTAACAACATTCATCAACACAACGTAGAAACAATCAACAATCAAAGAGGGAGTTATGATTATTCTAAAACTTCTTGAGAGATGGAAGGTAATATTTGTTAGAGGTTAATGCCACTCAACCTTTGAGGCTATCACCTTCCATATGCAGGGATTTATGACAGTAGAAGGATTAACACCAACTAAAATCTTTTTATCTACCCCTAAAATTATTATATAACAAAATCATTATAAATGCAAATAATTTTCATTATCATTTAGAGAAAATAGCACTTTTTGCTAAATCATCTACTAATTGCTGAATCTCTTCACTTGCAACCTTTAACGTGGTGGCGATGTCTGTGATGATTTGATTACACTGTTTTGCATCGTCCTCTGATACGCTCACCAGAGAGATAAAATCGTCAAGGCTTACATTCACCTTCATTAAGCTAATAACGCATTGAGAGAGCGTGTAATCGCATAAATCTGAATAGGCTTGATTTATTCTTGTTTGTAGTGAGATAGTCAGATCTAAAAGTTGTTCCATTGCATTGCTAATATCTTCTTCCATTATGCGTATTCTCCTTGTAATGCATCATTAATCATATTCAATACGATGTTAAAAGGTGTCTTGAGCGTCAGCACTTCATCACGGTAACGCTCTAATGCTTCGTAGTCTTCTGTTTCTTTTGCCAGCCGAATTAACTCTGCATAGTTTTTTGCATCAGACAGGATCATCTGAAATAATTGTGTTTCTTGAATATAGCCAATCATTATTTTTCCTTTTTTGAATATTTTCATTGGGCGCTTATACATACACCCATCATTTTATTAGTTAGAACGTTTGTTAGAAGCTAATGTATCTTCTAAATGAGCCATCAGATCGACTTCCGATGCACCACCTACACAATTATTGAAAGCGTTAAATCCCAAAAAATGATGATAGGAGCTAAACCCTAAAAGCTGCCAACGTTTCAGAGTGCCATCAGAAATGATAGTTTGTTTTCTTGTTCTTGGGCGAAAGTAAACGCCTGGCATTGATTGGATTATTTCTAATTCTTCATCACTTAATTCAGGGGATTCTGTTTCAAGAATAAAGATTATCTCTTCCCCTGGAATTTCGTTATTGGTGTGTGTCGGTGGACGTTGTCTTTTTGAATTGAAATTACTGTTTTTTTCAATACGTTTTAAGTTGTTCTTTTTCTTTCTTCCCATTTTTCCCTCTTTTTATGTGGATTATAAAAACTGGACGCCATTGTTACGATGAATATCGCCATAAATGCATTTGCCATATGTATTGCCCGATCTGTTGTTATTGATTGTTTGTGAGAAACAATTCAAAATCTTTGTTTAATTTCAAAAGACGAAATGTAGTGCTGTTAATCCCTTCATAATCCAGCACACCGAACGATGTAAAATGATTTAACCAATGATTTACGTGTTGTGCGCTGTAGCCGCCTAAACTACAAAAGCTAACCACTGTCGGTGGTGAAAACTCTATGTCCAAAATAGCTTTTAAAATGTTGTATCCGCTTTCAGTTATTTCAATAGTTTTGTTTCGTATAGTGTTGTTATAAGTCATTTATTATCGTTAGAAGGGTAGTGAATCTTATATTTTG
>NZ_JAVUPQ010000198.1:0-2490 GCF_032029835.1 Escherichia sp. AM3
CTTTATACATCTTCTCTTTAATTAGTTCTAATCTGGAATTGTATTCCAAAACAAATGCGTTAAGTAAAACCTTAACTTCCGCGTAATTATCACGAACTAATTGTAACCGATTCCTGATTGCAGTTGGATTATCAACCTCTTTTTCAACCAAATACAATTCTAACTCAGGAAAACCTTTATATATGTTTCCGGCTGGACCTACAACGCATGGCGTTCCAACGCTTGCTGATTCCAGCGCGATCATTGGTGAACATTCCGTATTCGTTACATAGCACACAACATGTAAACGAGATAGCAGCTCGATAAACCGCTTATTATTTAAATTCTCTGATAATGCCGTAAGTTTGATGTTTGAGGTAATCCACTTCATATTATTTTCAAGATGCAAGTTGGTAACCAACTCACACCCTTTTAATGAACCAATCGCTAGTAACTGAGGAAATGGATTTTTATACCAACTGAACATTGCGGCAAACAAACCGACGCGGAAATTGCCCGAATCAGGTACAGCTAACTTTTTAGAAAACGAAGTGCCTGATACAGCATAGTTCGATACTGAGAATGCACGAATACCGTATGCATTAAGTATTTCATCTAGCTCAGGCTTAAACGAGATGACCCCATCAACAATCCGTTCCCGATAAAGTTCATACCATCCATCAAAAGTTGAATATTGCGAGGAGTCAACCCACTGAGCAGGTGAGCCATGCCATGCAAAAAATATTTTTATTTTTGGATTTAATTCCTTAATCTTTTTAGCAAGTTCCATTTGTAATTGTGTTCCACCGCTCATGATCACACTTTTTAGTGTCTTCGAAGCAGCAAGTTTTTCAGCCAACCTGTTTAGATAGACATGGTTAGAAACTTGTGGGAACTCATATGAATAGTACGGATATTGGATACTATCATCTTTAAAGAAACTGGCTGTTGATGTGGCAACACCAGACCAATAGGCCGAGTAAAATGCTAAGACTTCTTTATCCGCTATTGCATTGCTATAGAACTCATCCAACAAATCATAATCAACTTGATTGGTAGTTGTACCAGCAACCTTATAATATATTTTTCGTAGCAGACTGTATTGCTTCAGCGTATTCATCAAATTCAAACGGAGAGCAAGCCTGCTTAGATTATAAATAGTTTTTGAAATTAAACGTTCTTTCAACGATGGCGCTTTCTGCTCGCGAAGGAATATATTCTTAAATTCATTTTGCGATTTTGAACACATGTCTTTGAAGAACAATGCCCATTTATCAGCTATAAGGCCATCATCTACAAATTGCTGACGATATGCTAAATAATTCATTCTTTGTAATTCTTTAAGACCACGTTGATCATCAAGAAGATTTCTCAAAGAATCATAAAATGCCTCGGCATCCCGAGACACAATATACTGCCGCTGCTTTTCAGGTAACACTTCATTTGCTATGCCGACGTCTGTTGACACAATAGCGCAACTGTTTGCCATTGCTTCAAGAAGTGGCAATGGCGTACCTTCACATTCAGAACTGATGAGTAGAATATCTGCATCAGACAGTGTTTTAAGAATTACTTCACGTTCGGTCTTGCCCTTAGAACTATCAAACTCAATAAAATCAAACGTATATCCAGATTTTTTTAATTTATCCAGAGCCGGCAAAACTATTTTATTCAGGCCTTTATAATCTTTATAACCAAGATATTCGCCCCATTTGCTATTTCCAATCCATACGAGTTTTTTTCTATCGCTATTATCATGACTATTTCCTTCGCTCATAGGAATTTCTGGATTATCATAGATAACACTATGAGGAGGTGGAAAATCAGACAGTTCAGAATATAGCTCTTTCAACTTTGCGGATGTAACAAAATACCCATCCACAAAATTCATAAGAGGAATTCGTCTCTCATAGTTCGCGATATCATCATAAGTGAATAGGTGATCAGGAATATGTGTGGTGACAATATTGCTGATCAAAATTTCTTTATACTGGGGATTCCGCTGAGTGAAGTTCATCACTTCCATGAGATAGTCACGCCAGAAAAAGTGTAAGATACTCTTTTCTTTTACGTTTTTATCCAAGTGTAAAACAAGGTCCGCCACCGTTTTAAAATCATCGGTGCAAACTATTTTTACATTAAAGTCACTCAACTCTTTTGCTATATTTTGGGCTATTTTTCCGAATGCCCAATCCAACTTATCGACTATGAAAAATAAATTCATTGATACGCCATTATGATATTAAATAGATAAGTACTAACTTCCATAGCCATTAGGGTTTTGCTTTTGCCAATTCCAGGTATGAGCCATCATATCTTCAATATTGTACTTGGCTTTCCAGCCTAAAACCCTTTCTGCTTTAGAGACATCAGCCCAAGAAGATCCTATATCGCCCTCTCGCCTGGCGACAATTTCATAGTTAACTTTCTTGTCACTTGCCTTTTCAAAGGCATCAATTACTTGTAAAACTGATACACCATTGCCGGTGCCAAGATTAAAAACGTCATATC
>NZ_JAVUPQ010000199.1:0-2470 GCF_032029835.1 Escherichia sp. AM3
AACTATCGTCTTGAGTCCAACCCGGAAAGACATGCAAAAGCGCCTCTGGCAGCAGCCACTGGTAACAGGTTTAGAGGAGGAGAGTCTTGAAATTTCGGGTGCGATAAGGCTACACTGAAAGGACAGTTTTGGTGACTGTGCTCCTCCAAGCCAGTTACCGCGGTTCAAAAGAGCGTCAACTCTTGCGAACCTTCGAAAAACCACCTTGCCGGGTGGTTTTTTCGTTTGCAGGGAAGAAGATTACGACGATAAAAAATCAATGACAAGAAGATATTCAATCTTATCAAAGATTCATAAGCTTTCTTTACCTTTAGTTAGCAAAAAATCAGTCGTTAAGAATATTTAGTCTTTTTTTTAATTTATTAAACTCATCTTCACTTATAATACCTTCTTTTCTAGCCTCGTTTAATTTAAGAAGAGTATCAATGTTATTTACATCTTTCCGACTAAATCCTACAGATGCATTTTTACGATTAAAATTAAAAATCCCGTTTTCAATTATTATTGATGAGTTTTCATCTATCGTTCGCAACCATAATTTATGAAAAGCGAGATGGTAAACATAAAGCAAAATAAAAACAAAAACGAGAGGGAAATAATCACCGCCCCCTCTAAACATGCCAGCTTTATACACGAAAAGAAACAGTACCAAAGCGGCTGTAAGAAGCATGTAAACGGATATGTAAACTTTAGACTTCTCTATCGGCTTTAAATTACATTCCTTCCTCATGGCTAAATATGAGAAAAAAACAATCAAGGCAGGAATAGCCCCCCAGAACATAAAAACACAAGAGATAATTTGAATGGCTATAAACAACACTATTCTTGCCATATCAAAATTAGATATTTTATTTAAATACCGTTCGCGCATAAATCACCACCATTCAATCATAGTTAATTAATTTAAAATCAATCGCCTGATATTAATATTATTTCAAAAAATAGAAAAGCAGTAACTGAATATGGGGCATTTACCATAACACCCCTTGCCCGCACCCCCTGAGAGGCCCTCAGCGCGTTTCTGCCGCGTCCTCTGCGTTTCCGGCACCTTTCCCTGTCCATATCGTGAAAAAACGCGCCTGATGATTTCTGCGCGCCTGCATGGCTATGCACGGAAGTGAATGGCGGCCGGTTTCGGACGAATGCTGGCACTAAAGGCGAATTTTGAACAAAAAAAACGGACATCGAGGGTCAGGATGTCCGACAAAATTTGCACAAACAGTCAGCCGGTACCGATCAGAGAGCCGGCAAATAAGTATGACAGTAAAAAGTGGTTATCAACTGCCCCCGCGCTGCTGATTGCGCAGTTTTAAGGCTTTGGCCAGTGCAGGCAGGCCCGGCCGGAATCAGGGGATCTGGTAACGGTGAACGGGTGCACAGTTGACTGTGCGGCCGTGAGGCGTTGGCCAAGCCGCCAGGCGCGGCAGCTTCCGGTGGGTACAAACGCCAGCACTTTGCGAATCCTGCCCTCGATCTGAACAAAAGCAAAATTTCGTGCGTACGAAATTCAGGGTATCAGGCTGCGCCTGATGAAATGTTTTTGGTGCCGGCGGTACTCCAAAAACACATCTTGTCCGACAGTTTTGTGGTGCCGGCGAAGCGGCGGTGGCCACAAAACATTTCCTGTCCCCATCGATTCATTCGAGAAACATAAGAGGCGAAGAAGGGGTCAGTTTGGAGATCGGAATTTTTTGTACGTTAAGCGCATTATTTAACCAATCTTGGTTCGTAAGGGGTTGATTTTGCGTCAGTGGTTATCGCTTTTAAGTTGTCGCTCTTGCAGTATCGCATTTAGGTTATCCGATTAAGGTCAAACCTCTGAAAATGCCGTATAGCGCGGGAGTACACCCTATTGCTATAGGTAAGTCTGTTCAAAAAACAGGCTTACCGTACAATAATTCTCTATATCCAAACTGACCCCTGGCAGGTGAAAAATGTAGCTGTAGGGCGTAAGTGAAAAATGCAGGAGTCGATGAAATTACGCCTCCTCGCTCACTCGGTCGCTACGCTCCGGACGTGAGACTGCGGCGGGCGTTACCGGCTCAGAAGTAAAGGAGTAGGCTAGTAGCAATCAAATTGGGAAAGGAAGAGAAAAGGAAGCGGCGTTGCCGTTTTTCCATAGGCTCCGCCCCCCTGACGAGCATCACAAAATCAGACGCTCAAATCAGTGGTGGCGAAACCCGATGCGGCTTAGAGATACCAGGCGTTTCCCCCTGATGGCTCCCTCGTGCTCCCCCGCATTCCTGCCCTTCGGTTTACCGGTGTCATTCCGCTGTTATGGCCGCGTTTGTCTCATTCCACGCCTGACACTCAGTTCCGGGTAGGCAGTTCGCTCCAGGATGGACTGTATGCACGAACCCCCCGTTCAGTCCGACTGCTGCGCCTTGTCCGGTAACTATCGTCTTGAGTCCAACCCGGAAAGACATGCAAAAGCGCCTCTGGCAGCAGCCACTGGTAACAGGTTTAGAGG
>NZ_JAVUPQ010000200.1:0-2451 GCF_032029835.1 Escherichia sp. AM3
TGTGTAAGCAATAAAAAACAGCTTTAGGTAATAAGGAATATCTCAATTTTTAAACATAAAATGCGAATTGTTTAGTACAAAAAGTGAACTTCTGATGATCTTTCCCTGTGTTTAACGCAGCGTTCTTTCTTTTCCTCTTCACCCTTAATGTCTTTGCAATCTCTTAATAAATTCAGTGCCATCTTCTTTATTCCAGATATTATTTAGGCTGCGTTTCCTCTTCTTATCCGGCTGGCATCTTCATTCATTTTTACATCTAACACCCAATGAAGACTGTGCTCGATCAGCCAGTGCGCTCTGATAGCATGTGCAAATTCTTTAGCATCCATATCCTTTGATGAAATATAATATCGGATGCTTACACCTTCTGCTGATTTATCTTCTTTCTTCTGCCTGAATGACAATGCTACACAAAGCTTTTTTAATCCCTTCCATTCGAATTCAAAATCACAAAAATTCAGGCGTTACGTTACTGACAATATGCAAACGTGTTTCTTTTCTTCCATGACTTATCTCCTGCGTACTAAACGAATCGCCTTTATAATTAGAAAACACATTTACAGGAAATTTTTCCTCGAATGCATGATGTAATTTCCCCTGATTGCCTTTTACTGCCAGAAGATAATCTGCTTTTTTATCTTTGATCTTCGAAGAGATATCTTTCTGACAGCCCATAGCATCAATGGTTATCAAATTTTTCTTTAAATACAGTAGGTTAAGCAACTCTGGAATGGCTGTAATCTCATTACTTTTGGCTTCCGTTTTCACCTGCCCCAGTACAACACCATTTTCGTTCGAGAATGCACTCACCATATGGATTGCTCCTTTTCTTTTTCCCTTATCAAAGGAGCCTCTTATGGTCTTTCCATCTATTGCTATAATTTCACCATCAGTGATTTCATGGCACTCCTGCATCCATTCAATAAACATCTTTTCAAAGGCCAAACTGTCAATGTTACTCACAACGCGTGCAATGGTGTCATCGACCGGAATGCCATTATCAAAATCACCATATTTCTTTAGCCATTCAAGTCTTTCATGTCCAAAATCTTCAATTTCCTGCCACTCATCGGCACCTGCAATTACTGCACATACGGTGAGAAACAAAATAGCAGATAATTTATGTTTAACCTTTCCTTGTTGTCGTATATCAGGGGTCACTGAAATATAATCAAGCAAACTTTGAATACTCACCTGGCGTCCTTTTTTATCTTTTTAGTTATTCCAAAGGTTAAATTTTGATCACCTGTAGGCGTTAAAGCAAAGATGAAAATCGTGATTTACATCACAATTTTCATGATCTTGCCCTGCCCCGTCCCTTGCTCTCATGTCTTTCTGTATGTATTTTATATTTTTCTCTTTCTGGTGTTGTTCATTATGACCATTTACCAATCCAGTCAAAAACTTCATTTTTCAAATTGTTATCATAATAATCAACATCATAATAGTCTCCATAATTAATTATTTTATAACTAGCCTTCTTGTTTTTATCACTAAAATACACCCGTTGTTTTGTAGCGCAGAACTCCATATTCTCCAGTTTACTAATGTTTTTTAATCGCACGCTATAAAGAATATCATTGAAAAAATTAAGATTTATATCAACCACTCCACAGTGCGTCCTGTAATTATTAACCATTATACTTATAAAATGACCATTCCCTCTACTAATTTTTTGGTCATTAATTATTTTATAAATAATATTTTTTTCAGAAAGATATATCTCAACGCTCTTTGGTGTTTTATGTCCATAAAATACGATGTCAGAATTTGAATTGTTATCAAACCCAAGGTAAACAACAAATAAACAAAGGGTAATTAAAAAAATGACAAGTTTGCCTCTAATAATTTGAAGCATCTGAACTCCCTTGCTTTGCTTTTATTGGATTATCTGCTTTTATACCATCTAACCCGAAGAGTTGCCCAGTGTTATATTTTTCAATACATGCATCGCTACATTTGGCAGAAAAATCGCCACAAGCAATACCGACAGTGTTATTTTTAAGATCCATGATTCTTTCTTTAGCTGGCTGACCTTGTCTATCCCCTGCCGCCTCATGATTTTTACCTATCACGTCAGCTATTGTTGATCCAAATGTCTTAGTCATTCGACACATCAAGTAACAATGTCTCATTGCATCGGCGGCCCCATTATGAGCTCCGCCAACAATAGCATCCATATCATAACCGAACTGGTAAGCACTGTTAGTAATGCTGTTTGCAGCAATCAATCCAGGTACACCAGATACGGCATAAATTAGTCCACCTGATGTCATATTCTCAATCGCATCTAACCCCATTGGGTCTATCACTTGTATGGGATTCAACGGATACTGATACATATTCCATCCACCTCTCAACCCAATCGGGTCCGGGGTGATATACCGCCCCTGCAACGGATCGTAGTGCCGGTGACGGTTATAGTACAGCCCCGACTCCTCATCATGCTGC
>NZ_JAVUPQ010000201.1:0-2431 GCF_032029835.1 Escherichia sp. AM3
GGATAAGGGAATACGTATCCTGTCTGAACTCAATCTGGGTCTGGCTTTGTTGCTCCTGGCGCTGGTCCTGTGTCTGGGACCAACCGTGCTTCTGCTGAAGTCATTTGTGGAAAATACGGGCGGTTATCTTTCGGAACTGGTGAGTAAAACGTTCAACCTTTACGCGTATGAGCCCAAGTCGAGCAACTGGCTGGGGGGCTGGACATTACTGTACTGGGGATGGTGGCTTTCATGGTCGCCGTTTGTGGGGATGTTCATCGCACGGGTCTCCCGCGGGCGAACCATTCGCGAGTTTGTCACCGGCGTGCTGTTTGTTCCCGCGGGTTTTACGCTAATGTGGATGACGGTGTTTGGTAACAGCGCGATCTATCTCATTATGAACCAGGGGGCCACAGACCTCGCCAATACTGTTCAGCAGGATGTGTCGCTGGCCCTGTTTAATTTCCTGGAGCATTTCCCGTTCTCTTCTGTGCTGTCATTCATTGCAATGGCGATGGTCATCGTCTTCTTTGTAACGTCTGCTGATTCGGGGGCAATGGTTGTGGATACTCTGGCATCAGGTGGAGTGGCAAACACACCCGTCTGGCAGCGAATATTCTGGGCCTCGCTCATGGGCATTGTTGCAATTGCGCTTCTCCTTGCCGGAGGGCTAAGTGCGCTGCAAACGGTGACAATAGCGAGTGCATTGCCCTTCTCAGTGATCTTACTAATATCCATATACGGACTTTTAAAAGCTTTGCGCCGGGATTTGACCAAGCGTGAAAGCCTGAGCATGGCGACAATTGCTCCTACGGCTGCACGTAACCCAATTCCTTGGCAGAGAAGGTTACGCAATATCGCGTATCTGCCGAAGCGATCTCTTGTGAAACGTTTTATGGACGACGTTATCCAGCCCGCCATGACGCTGGTTCAGGAGGAACTGAACAAGCAGGGGACGATAAGCCACATTAGTGATGCAGTCGACGATCGTATTCGTCTTGAAGTCGATTTGGGCAACGAGCTGAATTTTATATATGAAGTGAGGCTTCGCGGGTATATCTCACCGACCTTCGCGCTCGCCGCAATGGATAATGATGAGCAGCAGACTGAACAACATCGATATTATCGCGCTGAGGTTTATCTCAAAGAAGGCGGTCAAAATTATGATGTGATGGGCTGGAACCAGGAACAGCTGATTAATGACATACTGGACCAGTACGAAAAACACCTGCACTTCCTGCACCTGGTTCGTTAATAGCAACATGCCGTCCTGGGGGCGGCAATTATTATCTCGGCCGCAATATGAGGGAATGCAGAATGATTTCACGCTGGAAATGGATGCTGAAGCAGACAATTAAAAAACTATGGTTCAGGGCAACGTTATTCGCAATTGTCGCGATAATAACGGCCCTTTTATCAATTCTTTTTAAATCAATGATACCTGAGTCGGTTTCCGTGAAGGTTGGTGCGGAAGCAGTCGATAACATTCTGAACATACTGGCATCGAGTATGCTGGCAGTGACCACATTTTCGCTGAGTATCATGGTCACAGCCTACGGTTCAGCCACTACTAATGTGACTCCCAGAGCTACGCGTTTAGTTGTTGAAGACGTCACCACACAAAATGTACTGGCCACCTTCATCGGTTCTTTTCTCTTGAAGTGGTCAACAAAAACTGGCCACCGAGTTAGAGTTTTTCCAGTATCGATTTTCCGATTCGTTTGGGGGTAACCCACCGTTATATTCGTGCGGTCTTAGTGCGCTGTAATATCCAACGATATAGTCCGTTATGGCGTGAGCTGCCTCGCTGAAGCTTACGTAACCCACCACCGGCATCCATTCGTTCTTCAGACTCCTGAAGAAGCGTTCCATTGGGCTGTTATCCCAGCAGTTTCCGCGCCGGCTCATACTCTGCCTGATCTGGTATCGCCACAATAACTGCCGGAACTGCCTGCTCGTATAATGACTGCCTGATCGCTGTGGAACATCACCCCGCCGGGCTTACCACGGGTTTCCCATGCCATTTCCAGCGCTTTCATGGTGAGCCTGCTGTCCGGCGAGAACGACATGGCCCAGCCCACTGGTTTTCTTGCGAACAGGTCGAGAACAACGGCGAGGTACGCCCAGCGCTTACCCGTCCAGATATAGGTCACATCACCGCACCACACCTGATTTGGCTCGGTCACGGCGAACTGCCTTTCAAGGTAGTTAGGGATAGCAACATGTTCATGACCACCACGTTTATACCGGTGAGTCGGCTGCTGACAGCTGACCAGCCCCAGCTCTTTCATGAGCCTGCCAGCAAGCCAGCGTCCCATCTGGTAGCCTCTCCGGGTTGCCATTGTGGCGATGCTTCTTGCTCCGGCCGAACCGTGGCTGATGCCATGTAGCTCAAGTACCTGACTGCGTAATACAGCCCGTCTGCCGTCTGGTTTTTCAGGACGGTTTTTCC
>NZ_JAVUPQ010000202.1:0-2413 GCF_032029835.1 Escherichia sp. AM3
AGTCGTGCAGTTGAGACGACGCCTGCCAGACCTGCACAAACACCGGAGATGATAAACACCACCAGGATGTGGAATTTCACGTCAATCCCGGAATAGAACGCCGAATTTTTGTTGCCGCCCAGTGCGTAGATGTTGCGCCCGAGCCGCATACGCGTTGTCAGAAACCAAAGGATGAGCGCGACAATTAGTGAGAAGATAACGGGGACAGGTATCCCAATTACGCTGGCGGCAAAGAAGTTCACGAAGTCAAATGAGAAGCCGTATACCGAGTTGGCATCGGAGATCACCAGCGTGATCCCACGGAAAATCGCGTTGGTGCCAAGGGTGATGATGAACGGGTGTAGCCCCGTCCAGTTGACCAGGCAGCCGTTGATCGCCCCCAGTGCGCCGCCAACCAGTACACCGCCAATCATCGCTGCGAGAAACGGGTCAACACCTGCCAACATCAGTTTGGCGGTCACCATACCGGAAAGCGCCAGAATCGCGCCAACCGAGAGGTCGATACCAGCGACCAGGATAGCGAAAAACTCGCCCATGCCGATCAATACCGTCACGGAGCTTTGAACAAAAATCTGGGTAATATTATTGGTGGTCAGAAAATATTCTGGTGACAGCGAACCAAAGATGGCGACGATGATCGCCAGGATAAAAAAGGTGCCGTATTTATCCCAGAACAGCGCAAAGTTGAACGGTTTCTTCTCGCTCGCTTCGCTTTTTACTCTTGTGGTAAAGCCCATGCCATAATCTCCTCTTCGCTCATGTCATCGCGATTCGTCAGGATTTGCGTCAGTCGTCCTTCGCAGAACACGGCGATGCGGTCGCAGACGGTGATAATTTCAGGTAGTTCAGATGACACCATCAGGATGACTTTTCCGTCGTCCGCCAGTTGGCGCATCACTTTGTAAATTTCGGCTTTCGCGCCAACGTCGATGCCGCGGGTAGGTTCATCGAAAATAATCACTTCCGGGCAACAGCACAGCCATTTGGAGATCAGGACTTTCTGCTGATTTCCCCCGGAGAGTTCGGTGATATTCTGGTTTACCGAATGACATTTCAGCGCCAGCAGTTCGCGTTGATTTTCAGCGGTACGTTGCTCGTCAACTTCATGAAACAAGCCCATCGCGCCTTTATAGCCGCCGTCTTTCAGACTGCGGCTGATCGCCATGTTCTGAGCGATTGAAAAGTTGGGGAAAAAACCGTTATCCCGGCGGCTTTCAGTGATGTAAGCCATCCCTTTTTTCACGGCATCCAGGGGTGAACGTGGAGAGATATCTTTGCCATTAAGACGGATTTCTCCGCCAGCGCGTTTATCCACGCCAAACAGACAATTCATCAGTTCAGTACGTCCGGAACCGACCAGTCCGGCAAAGCCTAATATTTCTCCCCGGCAGACGCTAAATGAGATATCCCGGACCTTTTTTCTGTCACGACTGGTGACGTTCCGCACCTCAAAAACCGTTTCGTGCGCAAGGTTGCTGACATTCTCCTTCATCGCGTTAAAACGGTTTTGCAGTTCGCGGCCTACCATCAGACGGACGATATCGTCATTTGACACATCGCTTACTATGCCGCTGCAAACGCTGCTGCCGTCTTTCATCACCGTATAGCGGTCGCAAATACGGCGAATTTCCGCCAACTTATGCGAGATATAGACGATGGCCGTACCCTCTTTACGCAACTGATTCATGATCAGAAACAGATAGTCCACCTCTTTATTGGTGAGTGAGGAGGTGGGTTCATCCATGATGATGACTTTGGCATCGAGCATCAGCGTTTTGGCAATTTCTAGCATCTGCTTGTGGCTGATAGATAAATTCGCCACTTTCTCATCTAGATCAACTTTCAAGCCCACGCGTAATAACATCATGGCGGCGCGGACACGCATTTCTCGCCAGTCGATAATATTGACGCCACAGATTTTTTTCGTCAGATGACGACCAATATATAAATTTTCCAGTACGGTTAATTCATCAATAACGCTGAGTTCCTGATAAATAATCCCGATACCGAGTTGTGCCGCTAATTTATGATCCAGCTTGTTATAGCTAATGTTATTAATGGTAATGGTGCCTTTGGTCGGCTCATGTATTCCGGATAAAACTTTCATTAGCGTGGATTTACCCGCGCCATTTTCTCCTAGTAATGCATGTATTTCACCAGGATAAACCGTTAAATTAACCGACTTTAATGCGTGAACCGGACCAAAGGACTTGCCGATCCCCGCCATCGATATATATGGCGTGGCCATAAATAACCTCTCTGCACGAAATATCGTATTATTGCCTGATGGCTACATTTATCAGGTCTACGTTCAGGTTATTTTGTTGGCCGGATAAGACACTTCATTAGCATCATCATCCGGCATCATTCAGTTTTATTGAGTGACCAGGATTGAATCGACCAGTTTAAATTC
>NZ_JAVUPQ010000203.1:0-2413 GCF_032029835.1 Escherichia sp. AM3
CTATCTAAAGGCATGCCACGCAAAGTAGGTATTACTGATACATATCTAAAGCCTTTTATCATAAAATTACGCAACCATGTATTACGAACCTCACTTTGATTTGACTCAACTGCAACAATGAATTGAGTCTTTTTATCTATTGTTGATAACCAGTTAAGATCATTATCTAAAACTGGAATACCATCGATGTTATTATTACTTGCATTATTTTGCTCACTTGCAATGAAACCTACTATACTAAATCCAAGATTACGCTCACTAGTAATTGCTTTATAAGCTTCAATTGCATTATTTCCATTGCCAATGATCCATGTATCCCTACGCCACAATCCGAAAATATCGAGAATACGTTTTGTCATCATTCGAGCTAGAGGCAATAACAATATTATCAAAGTCCAACTCAATACCCACAGATAACGAGAGAATGACCAATTCGTAAATGCCATTACTGCTATTTCAATTACTGCAAAAATTACAAGTGTCCTTAAAATTTCCTTGAGTTCAAACCAGAACGTTTTTCTGTAGAAGTAATGGCGTAGACGCATTGAGTACCAAGCAATACAACAAAAAGCCAATAACCAATGCAAGGCCTTCCATCCCTCTAATTGCTCAGCCTGATAAATATTTTGATAATCACTCGATGTAATAGATAACACCCCAACTGCCAGATAAAGTGAAATAACAAAACTAAAAAGATCAGATACAGCAAGTGAAAAGCTAACAATAAAATTCCTGACGAGAATCGTCATATTCCCCTCTCTTTTGTGCACTTCAACGCATTATTATCAATAAAATGCTTGAGTAATTTCATATTAATTACTCAAGCTATGCTGCTTTATTTTATGTTACTTTTTATCTGTATAGGAATATCCATAATGGTTATATCCATATCCATAATAACTACTGGCTTTCTTTACAACACCATTAAGTATACAACCTTTCACTATAATTCCTGTCTGTTCAAAACGTTTTATACTTACCTCTATTTCTTTCGCGGTATTCAATTCAAATCTGGCTACCAGTAAAGTAGTACCTACATAATGACCAATGACTGCTGCATCAGTCACAGCTAAAATAGGTGGAGTATCCAACACTACAATATCATAATTATTATTGGCCCACTCTAATAAATCCCCAAAACGCTTATTCATAAGGAGTTCAGCTGGATTAGGAGGAACCATACCACGGGAAATATAGTCAAACCCAGCTGACTTAATTGTTTTTATAGCTAAGCTAATCTCAGTTTTCCCAGATAAAATGTCCGAGAGTCCATTTGAATTATTTTCATTAAATAATTTATGTGTATATCCTTTTCTCATATCGGTATCAATAAATAATACCTTCTTCCCTGTTTGAGCAATAACGGCTGCAAGGTTAGAGCTAACAAAAGTTTTTCCTGCGTTAGGACTTGCACCAGAAATCATTAGGATATTATTTCTTGCCTCCATCATTGCAAAATGGAGACTAGTTCGTAGCCCACGAATAGCTTCAATTGCAAGATCAGCAGGGTTATCAACGGCTAGAAAACTCGGAATTTTATTAAATACTTTTTTAGTACTACCTTTCCCTTGCAAATTGTTCTTTGTGAAAGTTTCTGCTAACGGTATGCTCGCATAAACATTAATGCCAACTTCTTCTAACTGTTCTGGTGTTTCAATCCCTCTACGTAGGAGAACTCTAAGTAACACAAGTCCTACAGAAACCATCCCGCCAAATACAATACCTGCTAATAAGATTAATATCTTCTTCGGTTTGACTGGTTTTGTTTGAGTTACTGCATCATCAATGATTCGAACATTACCAATGGCACTGGATTTAGCAATATTTAACTCTTGCTGTCGGTTCAATAACTGCATGTAAACAGCTCTGCCAGACTCTACATCACGACTGAGACGAAGGATTTCTTGCTGAGTTTCCGGCATCGCCGATACTCGTTTATTCAATTTAATCTTTTCATCTTGTAATGTTTTTCTTTTCTCCATTAATGCTTTATATGTTGGGTGTTCCTTTGTATAAAGCTGAGATATCTCTGATTCTCTAAAGGTCAATTCATTCAGTTGGTTATCAACATTTACAATTTGATCAAGTACAGCTTTTGCCTCAAGAGATAGGTCAACAGAGTCATTCAAACGACGATACTGATTTAATTTATCTTCAGAAAGATCTAAATCTCCCCTGACTTGTGGTAATTGCTTACTTAGAAACTCTAAACTTTTAGCATCTTGGGCTGCTTGGCGCGCAATATTCTGAGCTAAATAGTTTTCACTAACACTGTTTAATATACGCTCAATTAAAAGCGGATTATCACCTGTTAGTGATAATGTCAACATCCCTGTATCTTTGCCTTGATCAGCTACAATCAAACTATCTTGTAAATCAGTTATCGCTTTCAATCTACTTACGTATGCAACAA
>NZ_JAVUPQ010000204.1:0-2406 GCF_032029835.1 Escherichia sp. AM3
AAAGATACGTTTAGCCTTCATAGTGAGTTCAGTTACTGTCTTTTTATCTGAAATCGGCGCAAACGTGATCATCGCTTAACGAGAAGATCAGCGCCGTCAGGTCCACGCGGCGACAACTCTGAAATATCAGGAGGCATTACGCTTCCTGCTCTTTCTTGATACGTTGCACCGTCTGTGTGCTGACACTGAAATCTTTTGCTACGCTCCGAATTGATCCACCATTCGCGAGAGCGGCAGCAATTCCTGCTCGATCAATTGCTTTTCCATTACCACGTTTTGCTATACGTCCAGCGGCCTTAGCTGCGGCGATCCCTTCACGTTGACGCTCAAGCATCATTTCACGTTCCATTTGTGCCACTGCTGCAAGCACTGTGAGCATCATATTCCCTGCGGGAGAGTTCTTCCCTGTCTTAAAGTCTTCTTTATGGAAATGCACAGACACGCCGCGCTCTGTTAATTGCTCAACCGTTGCCAGTAGGTCGGCTGTATTACGGCAAAGTCGATCAATGCTGTGAACATGCAAAACATCACCTTCCCGCACATAGTTCATCATTGCCTCAAACTGTGGGCGCTGGGTATTTTTGCCTGACGCTTTATCTTCAAAGACTTTATCAAGAGTTACTCCAGCTAATTGACGGTCTGTGTTTTGTTGGACAGTCGATACCCTAATGTATCCAATATTAGCCATTTTCATTTTCCTTCTGTGTTGATTTGTGTGTAGTGATTATTGATCGTGTTGATTAGGTGTGTAAAGGACTTTTTTCACTACGAAATTCGAAGGTTTTTAGTGTGGTGATTTAGCCTGCTTTATCACTACACGTCTTGCATGAGAATCATGTAGTTACATTTTGGTAAAATTAGCAAGCTATTAAATAGTGTGTTTATTTTGAAAAAATAATTTTTTGTTGCATTAAAGGAAACTTGTTCAATAAATGATAGAACGTTTATTGAGCAACAATTTTGCAGTGATGCGCTATATGCCGCATTACATAAGGCTTTGCTGATGATAATGTAAAAGTGAAGAAAGCTAACATTGCTCTTTTAAGCTACTTTTCATTGAATTTTTAGTATGGAATTACATAGGGATAAACTATGAATATTCTATGATTTACACGAGATATTCTTGCTGTTTAATTCCGGCTTTGGAGATCAGGCATTCGCAAGAATACGCTAACGCGTTGCCTGAAAAGCCATTGCACATAATAGAGGTGAGCGTATAGCGAACTATCAATGTGATCATTGCACGAATGATAATGAGTGGATATAGATTCTATATATCGTTAGATTGTAGTTTGATAGTTAATGTGTAATGTAGATTGTATGAGCGTATAGCGAATGTTAGTTAGATCAACAACAAACTAACCTTTAAATCTCTTTTATCTTCTCATAGATATGGCTATGCGTAGCAACCGAAGGTTAGCCAATCATCTCTATGCAGCCGTAAGGCTGTTTTGCATGTAATAGTTGTTTGTTGTTGTTAGACAGTTACCAATTTATAGATCAGAGATAGATGTGAGCGTTGAGCGATACACTAATCATAACAACATCTTCTTACTTTTTAGTTAGTTGTTAGTAGGTTATTGTTATGCGCGCTATTAGCGCATGTATAAAGGTATCATTTTTATCTAAAGGGCTTTAGACATTTTTGATACCTTTTTCATCTCTAAAAAAGTGTAATTTTTATCTAAAGGGGCTTTAGACATTTTTTACACCTTTTTCTGTGCAAGACACTTACCAGTGTGCACAATACTTATGCTTTTCTAAAGCCGGGAATTTTTAAGTTTGATTGATCAATTGTTAACTTTAAAAGTTACTTTTAACAATCACTTAGACGATCTAAAGCCGCAATTAACATAATATAAGTTGACATGCAAGCACTTTTTACCGTATAGTGCGGGTTTCCTACCTACCCAGGAAATGAGTTCCTACCTACCCAGGAAATGAGTTCCTACAATACTATAATTAAACTACAATTAAACTATCTTTTATAAATTCTTTTATCTTTTAAAGAATAATTATAGGGATACCCGTTAGGGAGTCTTCGACTATCCCTTAATCTATTGGCATTCGCCAGAACCTTGCACAAGTTAGACTGATGCTTGTCATAACAGATAGTTTTTGTTTTTTGTTTTTTGTTAGTAGTTAGCTGATCTATGTTCGCTTTCCGCTCACAACGAATATGTAATCTACTATGTGCAAATAGCCTACGGCTTGCGTATGGCTAATAGTCTTGCGCTGTGCGCAGAACGATAATTAACTAACTACCATCTAACGATTGAAATTTACTTGTGCAATAACCTGAGCGTAAGCGAATGGTTGTTAGTGTCTATGCGCTGTGCGCTTCAATAGTTCCATTGATGAGGCTTACGCCAATCTAACGATCATCAATCTATTTAAGAGAAAATC
>NZ_JAVUPQ010000205.1:0-2386 GCF_032029835.1 Escherichia sp. AM3
GAATACGCCGATGAAAATACAGCCCATGCTGAAAAATCCCATATACAACAACAGGATGGGATCGTTAAGCACGTACTGGGTGTAATAGACCTGGATGGCGAGCTTGACGTTAAACGCCCCTAAAGTGCAGAGGTTGGCAATGCACAGAATGAACAGCGGGCGGTTACCCGCAATTGCGCGGAAAGATTGCAGCAGGCCCGGCTTTTGCGCCGGATTAGCAGGCTGGGTTTCGACATAACGCTCTTTCACGCCCGAGTAGCAGATCCACATAAACAGCAGGCCAAACAGTGAAAACAGCGTGGCGGCGAAGATATAGCCAAGTTGCTGATTACCTTCGATAAGATTCATAACTGGCACGAATCCCACCGTGCACAGCAGCAGGCCCAGCGTAGCGCCGCCCTGACGCCATGCCGCCAGTGAGGCGCGTTCGTTGGGGTTTTTGGTGATAGCGGGAACCATTGCGCCGTAGGAGCAGTTCATCATGCTGAAAAACAGTCCGTAAAGCATAAACAGAATAGTGGCCATCACCGTTTTACCGGTGACATCAAACGGTGTGCCGACAAAGTTGGCGATCGCCAGTAAGGTGACCGGGAATGACGCATACAGAATAAAAGGACGGAACTTACCTTTTGGACCGATCTTGCGTCGGGAATCCAACATAATGCCGGTACCCATATCGGTAAACGCAGTAAAGAATTTTGAAATCAAAAAGATAATGCCGCCATAGGTGCCTGGCAGCCCCAGAACGTCGGTATAAAACTTCAAAAGATAAAGCGTACCGATATCCAGCAGGATGTTAGAGGCCAGGTCGCCAATACCGTAAGAGAGTTTCTCTTTAAAGGGCAGGCGTAAAGTTGCTGGATCTTCCGTTGTGATGTGACTCATCGATGTTCTCCCTTTGCCCATGAGTTTCCCCACGGGCGGATGTGATTAGATGCTTTTTAACGACGCGAACAGTGCCGCCCATTCGCTATCGGCGCGATAAAAGACCGGCGGCTTGCCGATGGGCGCATTAACGGTAACTTCCCCGCCCCGGAACGCTTCACCCGTCCAGGCGTGGACCCAGTTATCCTCCGGCAGATAGAGCGTCCAGTCGCTACGGCCTTCTTCATGCACCGGAGCGACCAGAATGTCGCGACCTAACAGGTACTGATATTTCAGGGTGTAAGTGTGCGCATCGTCTTCGTAATGCAGGAACAGCGGGCGCATAACCGGCAGGCCGGACTTCGCATTCAGCGCGACGGCCTCTTTCAGGTAAGGTTTCAGGGTGGTGAAGACGGTGGTCATACGGGCGAAATGGGCGATGGTTTCTGCGTCGCCGTCAAACTGCCAGTTGTCGCCAGGACGGTTACCTTCGTGGGTGCGCATCATCGGCGTGAAGGCGCTGAAATCGCACCAGCGCAGCAGCAGCTCTTTGCTGCGCTTCATCTCAAACAGGGTGGTGTAACCGCCAATGTCGCTGTGGTGCAGGCCATGTCCGGTCATTGCCAGCGACAGCGCCGCCGGGACAACCGACGCCAGGCCATCGTCGAGACTCCAGTCGACGTTCTGGTCGCCCGCCCACATCATGGTGGAGTATTTCTGGCTACCGGTAGAACCGGCGCGCATAAAGAAAAGGATCTCGCCGAGCTTGCCCGTTTCTTCAAGGGCTTCGTAGTTACACTTCGCCCACAGCGCAGGCCAGGCGTTATGCATAATTTCGGCACTGACGCCGTTATGCAGGTACGTGTCGGTGGGCAGATACTCGCCGAAGTCAGCCATCCAGCCGCCGCAGCCGAGTTCAATCATGTTCTTTTTGATCACTTCCTTGAACCAGGCGTAGGCTTCTGGATTAGTGAGATCGACAACGCCGCCGTAAAACTCGCCAAACTCCACCAGATAGTCACCGCCAGAGGCATCTTTTGCCAGATAGCCGTGTTGTGCCGCTTCTTCGCAGAGATCTTTATCGCTGGCAACATACGGGTTGATATAGGCCAGGAACTGCACGCCCTCCTGATTCCACTGCTTAATGCGTGAATCCAGTTGCGGGTAGTTTTCGCTGTTCCACTTCCAGTTCCACATCACGCGTTTGCCAAAAGAGGTCATACGAATACCGGACCAGTCCTGCGCCCAGATGCCGTTGACCTTCACGCCCGCGTTACGCATGGTGTCCAGTTTCTTCTGGCACACTTCCGTCCCGCCCTGAATGCCGAGCGTTACTCCGTCATAAATCCAGTCGGGCAGTTCTGGCTGGCGTCCCAGCAGGGCGGTTAATTTTTCCAGCAGGGAAATGTATGTGTCAGCACATTCAAAACGCAGCGTTGCTTTGTCTTCCCACAGCGCCAGTTCATGGTATTCCGGGGCACTAAAGTCGAAGTTCATATAGCAACTGTTATCAACATGGCAG
>NZ_JAVUPQ010000206.1:0-2385 GCF_032029835.1 Escherichia sp. AM3
GTTTTATGATATGCCGAGTCTTCAACGATTATATTTTTCTGGAGAGATTTATATTGCAATATTAATTTTTTCATTTTTTTTCCTTACCAGAAAAGCAAAAGATCCCATAATTACATCTGGTAATTTTGTCATGATTTATTCCCTTTTTACTATTGTGACGTTTTATGGTGTTGTTTTAATTTCAATGACATGGTTTATTCGTAATTTTTACTGGGCTGTTCCTATCACGCCTGTTCTATATGTTCTAATCTTGCAGTATTATGAAAAAGAAAACGTAAAAAAACATCATTTTTTATTGCTACTATTTGTAATATTTCAAATCGCATTTTCTATTGAAACTTTTTGGCGAGCTCCTTTGATTGATTTAGTCTATCCTTACTGAATTTATTCGAAGTTATGAAATTTATTTAACATGAGTGATAATAATGAAGAATATTTTGCTTGTGATCTTATACAATAAGCAGATCGTAGAATCATCTACTCTTTTATCATTGTCTAAAAGTGATTATAAAGGTGATGTCGTTATTTTTAATAATGGACCTTTACCTGTTAGTAATACTTGTGCAACTCTTTTAGCGATGAAACAAGACAATCGAATAGTACGAATTGAAGAAGATTTAAACAATAGACCACTCAGTATTATTTACAATGATTTCTTGGAACTCATTGGTTATGATAATTATTTTATTTTTGATGATGATACTGTCATACCCAATGATTTTTTTAGTGCTAAAATAAGGAATAATTGCCAGTTGTCGCTACCACTTATTTTGTCAGAGAAAACAAATATAATACATTATCCAAAAATAAATGGTGAACCTTGTAATATTGACTTTCTTTTAGTAAAGGATATTGATGATGTTATATCGATAGGATCAGGGCTTATGATTCACCGTTCTTTGATAGACATATTTAAGAAAAATCACCAGAAATTATTTGATGAAAAATTCGCATTATACGGTGTGGACTATAGCTTGTTTCGCCGCATATCTAAACTCAAGTCTAATGATGTCAAGATAAAAATTGATATATCCGGAGTGTTAAAACATTCGCTTTCGAGCGAGGAAAATAATGTTTCTTCTTTTAGAACTCGTGAACGCTTAATTGACTTGATTTTGAACAAAATTTATTATTCTGAACATGGGCGATTGTATAACTTTCTTTCCATAGGCAAAACAATAATAGAGCAAATTTTGTCTATGAATATTTATAATGTTTTTGTGATTATTCGAGTCCTTTGCCATGGTCAGCATCCCAGAATACGTCAATTCAAAAAATAGACTTTACGAATATTTTTTATTTTTACTATTTTATTGATAATTTACTTTATATATTTTGCTTTTAAGAGAGCGCTGAAATGATAACTATTAATAAAATAGTTAAAAACAATGCTGTTATTAATATCATTTGGTTGTCTGCAGATAGTCTAATTAGAATGGGATTAGGCTTTCTTGTATCAGTATGGCTTGCACGATATCTAGGACCGCATGAATTTGGTATTTATAATTATTGTTTGGCTATTATCACAATATATGTTTCTGTAGCTTCTTTAGGAATGAACGGTGTAGTTGTCAGAGAGGTCATTAAAAACGAAAACAAAGCTAAAGTAATCATGGGGACTTCGTTGTACCTTCAGATCTTGGGAAGTCTTTTAGCAAGTGTCTTAGTTACAATTACAATATATGTACTCCGCCCGAATGACTGGGGGGTATTATTTGCTGTTTTAGTGATGTTACCTTCAGTATTACTTAGAAGTAGTGATATTTTTAAGTATTGGTTCGAGTCAAAAATAAAATCGAAATACACTGTTTTATCACAAAATATTGCTTTCTTTATAAGCTCAGCTGTTAAAATATCAATAATATATTTTAATGGGTCATACTTATATGTCTGTGCAACTGTTTCTTTAGAGGCACTGATCACTTGCTTGCTCCTTTATTTTTATTATAAAAAGAATCATTCATCCGAAGATAAATGGCTATTTGATTATTATGAAGCTAAAAGATTATTATCTTTAAGTTGGCCTTTAATATTATCGGGTGTCGCTTTTATGTTATACATGCGAATTGACCAAATAATGATTGGGAATATGATTGGTGATTCTGCAGTTGGTATTTACTCTGTTGCTGTTAAAATGGTTGAGGTTTGGTATTTTTTCCCAGTTGCAATCGTCAGTTCTTTATTTCCAAAGATAATTAAGCTTAGAGAGGTTAATGTCTTAGAGTATAATAAAAGGTTACAATTTTTATATGATATTTTAGTCGTTCTTAGCGTTTCAATTGCTTTGATTGTGACATTTCTTTCTGATTATATCATTGGATTTTTCTATACTCATCAATATACTGAAGCTTCAATTCTAATAAAAATATATGCGTGGGTTAGTGT
>NZ_JAVUPQ010000207.1:0-2378 GCF_032029835.1 Escherichia sp. AM3
GAATCGGCGTGAGCCTGCCGTATTTAACAAAACAGATAACAGCGAATGGTTGCTAGTTGATTCACAGCTCGAGCAAGTGGAGGATTTGGTAGAGCTCTACGCCGAACTTAAACGAGGCCCTAAATCTGCCGAAGCCATCCAGCGTTTTGCGGTGGTTACGTTCCACCAATCTTACGGCTATGAAGAATTTATTGAAGGTATACGCGCTCGCTCTGACGAGAGTGGCAATATCTCTTATCCCATTGAGCCGGGTATCTTTATGCGCCTTTCCCAACGTGCCAATGCCGATCCAGGACATCGCTACGCCATTTTCATTGATGAGATCAATCGCGGTAACATATCCAAGATCTTTGGTGAACTAATCTCACTCATTGAAGTAGACAAGCGTGCAGGCATGCCCAATGCAATGAGCCTACAACTGGCTTATAGCGGTGATCACTTCAGCGTACCCGCCAATGTCGATATCATCGGAGCCATGAATACAGCGGACCGTTCTTTAGCTCTGATGGACACGGCTTTGCGCCGTCGCTTTGACTTTGTCGAAATGATGCCCGATCTCTCTTTACTGAGTGGAGCTAAGGTGAAAGGCATAGAGCTCGAGTCGTTGTTAGAGAAACTCAATAGCCGCATCGAGGCTCTTTACGATCGTGAACATACGCTGGGGCATGCGTTCTTTATGCCGGTAAAAAATGCACTCGATGCCGGTGATGAAGAAGCTGCGTTTAAACAATTGAAGATCGCATTCCAGAAAAAGATCATTCCGCTTTTACAGGAATACTTTTTCGATGACTGGAACAAGATCCGGTTGGTGCTGGCAGACAATCAAAAGCAAGACGACAACCTGCAATTCGTGATTGAGAAAACCGACGATCTCGATACGCTTTTTGGTAACAACCATGGTTTACGACACCATGATCAGCAATCAACAGCTTACGAACTCAAAGATTTCGATCAAGAGATCTGGAATATTCCACAGGCTTATCGTTCAATTTATCAGCCCCAGCAGACTCCCCTTGATGAGCAGGCTGTAAATCATGGGTGAAGTTATCTCCGTTTTTGAATATGCCCTAGTGGGGAGTGACAAAGCGGCTTCAGTTGGCGCAAAACTGGTGCCTCCACTGGTCTTTAATTATTTAGAAGCGCTTAGCTTGGCAAGTAATCAAGGGAGCCAGTTCCTCAAACTCACCTCTCGCTCAGGCTTCAAATTGCTTCAGGTTCAAAACTACGCGGGGATGCTTTCAACACCTCACGGTTTCCAGCTTGAGATACTGCCCAAGGTTGGTAAAAACCTCACAGCGGCTAATGCACGTCAAACATTACTGACGATGCTAAGCCATTTGCCTGGGTTTCGACATATTGAAACTCAGCAAGCCACTCTTCAGGCTCAGCGTATGCCTTTGCTTGAGATTTTTATTCACCACTTTTTGCATAGCGTTAGCCAATTACTTAAACAAGGTTTACGCTCCGACTATGTGAGCGAGCAAGGTAATCTGGCTTTTATGAAGGGCAAGCTGATGCTTTCTGCACAGCTGCGACATAACGCGGTGAATCGCCATAAGTTTTGTGTCGATTATGATGACTACATGCCTGATTGTGCAGCCAATCGGCTCTTACACTCCGCGCTAGATAAGCTTCTTAGTCTAAAGCTGTCATCAGAGAATCAACGCTGGCTTTACGAACTGCGCTTTGCGTTTGACGGTATTCCACTTAGCCGGGATATTGAACGTGATATAAACAACTTACGCCTCGAGCGTGGTATGGCTCATTACAACGAGCCAATGGCGTGGGCGCAATTGATCCTGAGAGGAATGAGTCCGAGTGCTTTGCAGGGAAACACCAAAGCGATATCACTTTTGTTCCCTATGGAAGCGGTATTTGAATCCTTTGTGGCACAGACCCTACCCTACGAATTACCTTCTCATCTCAAAGTAATACCACAAGCGGCTACTTATTCTCTTGTGAAGCACGGGTCTAACGATTGCTTTAAACTTCGGCCGGATTTGTTGATTCAGTCACGTCGACCGGTACAAACCAAATTGGTGATGGACACAAAATGGAAGCTAATAAATAGCAACTCCCAAAAAACAACACAGTATGGGCTAGCGCAAGCCGACTTCTATCAAATGTTTGCCTACGGTCAAAAATACCTAAATGGGATTGGCGAAATGTACTTAATCTATCCTGCGCATGATCAATTTAACCAACCGATACAGCAGCATTTTGCTTTCTCTAAAACATTAAAACTATGGGTTGTTCCGTACCAGATAACAGCAAACCGCGGGGAGAGGATGATGTGGGTGAAGGATGTGTCCAGTATATAAATTTCTAGCCAAGCTGGCGATGAACCAGTCCTCTAAAAAATGGGTATAATCATAGTT
>NZ_JAVUPQ010000208.1:0-2377 GCF_032029835.1 Escherichia sp. AM3
CTAAAGCACATAGCCATCAATGAGGTAGATAACCCGTTGTGTTTCCGGCTCCCAACGAATGACTCTGACTCGCACTCCGTAGTGATCTTTGAACCAGCGGTTAACTTGTCGCAAAGGACTGTCTCCTTCTGCCGGTTGAAATCCCCCACAGCCCACTCAGCAAAGCTGTGGGTTACAATTTCCCTGTCACCTGGTACATTTACTGCATAGCAATACTCCACCTTCGCTTTTCCACCCGGTACAGGAAGCGCAATCAGTTGCGAGCGACGGTAGTGTGTTGTTAAACTGTTCATGCGTTAGTTTCTCCACAACCAGAAGCAATCGACGCCACGACGCCCGGAGCTGCACACTCGCGGGCGTCATTACTTTCTGAAACGCAAAAAATTTTGTAGACAAGTGCTGCATGCTCCTGCAGCTTCGAAATTGAGAGGTACAGCTCGTCGTTAATTGCTGTCTTCTCATGCGGTTCCACTACACCGTCTTCGATTGCCGAACGAATCTGTTTTGAATAACTGCCGATCTGTTCAATGACTTCCAGTAAACGCTGGTTAATATCGGCATTGTCCACATCCTCGACGTCAGGAAGAGACACAAAGACGCCATTTGCAGACTGCGCCACAGCGTCGGCAATGAAGTGAGTGCCACCAGCACGTTGTAAAATCATTGCCCATCCCAGCGGGAAAATCTGATCGCCATCGGCACGAAGGCGGTTAAATAATGCGTTCTCTGTTACATCCAGCCACTCAGCAGCTTCAGCGTAACCCCCCGGCAACGCCGCGATAGTTTTTCTGACAGCTTTCACGTACCACTCAGGCTGTTTTTCCACTTTCCAGTGATGATTACCCACGGCTTACCTCCTGTTCCTGTGGTTTAAACCCATTCTGGTTTTGGCTAGATTGAAAACGTGCCGGATAAAGAATCTGCATTTCGCTGATTTCACCCTTAAAAAAATTGGCCAGACGTTCTGCAAGATCGATAGATGGAATTTGTTCCAGTCTTTCAATACGACTCAGCGTCGCTGGATTGACCTGAACGCCAGCAGCAACATGCTGCAAAGTAAATCCGTGCGCCTTACGCACATTCCGTAATGGTGATTGCATATAACCTCCACATATTGCGTGATAAGCATATTATTTCACGCAAATATTTTGCGCAAGTTGATTTGCTTAACGCGCAATAAAGAAATGTAATAAACGCATGAACATAGGAAACCGAGTCAGACAACTTCGCCAGGCGAAGAACATGAAAATCGCCGATCTCGCTGAAGCAATAGGAGTAGATGCGGCGAATATCTCACGCCTGGAAACAGGTAAGCAGAAACAATTCACTGAACAAGCCCTGAGTAATATTGCCAGGAGCTTAGGTGTTGATATTGCTGATCTCTTTACCTCAGACGTCAAAAGTAATACTGTATGTAAAAACAGTATTAGTGAGGATGTTGCGCAGGTGAAGGATGTATTCCGTATTGAAATGCTGGATGTCAGTGCCAGTGCGGGAAATGGCCTTATCCAGGGCGGTGATGTCATTGATGTGATTCATGCCATTGAATACAGAACTGATAATGCTGTATCGATGTTTGGCGGACGGCCAGCCAATCACATTAAAGTTATCAACGTTCGTGGGGACAGTATGTGTCCAACCATTGAGCCAGGAGATCTCATCTTCGTTGATGTCAGTATCAATCAGTTTGATGGAGATGGTATCTATGTATTTGGTTTTGATTATAAAATTTATGTCAAACGACTGCAAATGATACCTGACAAACTACTGGTGATTTCTGATAACCAGATTTACCGTGAATGGGGAATTACCAGCGAAAATGAACACCGGTTTATGGTCTTTGGAAAGGTCTTAATCAGCCAGTCACAAACCCTTAAGCGACACAATTAACCCTTACCTCCTCATCAATTAGCCACCCAAAGGTGGCTTTTCATTACCCTTTAAATTGCATATCTCGCAACAAAAACACTTGCATAATGCGCAACTTCATTTTATCTTTCTTTCCAGACAAACAAACAAGGTACTAACAAAATTTGGTTGTAACACGGCGTATGGCACATGCGTCGTTAGCGGTCTGGGGACGTTAAAGGGGATAATCCACTCCTTGCTCGGGCAAACAAACCAGGTAGCCGGAATGTGCAAGTCAATGAGGATGCTGATAAGACGCCTAACCAGCGTGGCGATTCGGTTTGACGCTTGGGAAGAGACCAGGACGCAACGATGAGAGCATTGACGAGCAAGGCATAAGTGCTGGTTCAATTCCAGACAGTCCCATTCAGATGGGAGGGTTGGGCAGGGAAAAGGTCCGTTCGATTCGGACACCGGCAATGCTCTCAGCGTTGTGGTGAATGCGCAGGCTGATGCGCGAAAGACATTG
>NZ_JAVUPQ010000209.1:0-2366 GCF_032029835.1 Escherichia sp. AM3
AAAGATACGTTTAGCCTTCCTAGTGAGTTCAGTTTCTGTCTTTTTCTCTGAACTCGGCGCAAACGTGATCATCGCTTGAGGTTGCTGCTCTTACTTCTCAAATTGTGATGGAGAACGATAAAGGTTAGAGGGCACTTTTATTTTTTTAAGCAAGTGTATAGCATAAGAATAATCTAAAAAGGGAGGTTATATGCGCAGGTCTGCATTTGTGAGGATGATGATTTTTACAACGTTGTTTGTAGGGGGAACTTCTACCGCAGTTGCTAAAAACTGCAAAAAAGGAATACCTTGTGGTAACTCGTGTATAGCTGTTGGTAAGACGTGCCGGATTGGCTCTTATGCCCCTTCATCTTATAAAAATCATTCATACTCTTATCCTTCATCCTCTATTCGAAGCTCGCAATCAAATAATTCACGAAAAACTGAAGGAGTGAAAACGACTCCTGCTGCCAAAAATTATCTTTGCCAATACTCTATTGCATCAATCGAAAACGGACGTTTAGGGGCATTACGTGTTCAGGGATACGCACAAGTAACTTTATATGCAGATAGCTTCAAGGCTAACAGATTAAATGGAACATATTTGATATCGCCAAAACTGAATGCTAACGGCAAGTTTATGATGGCAGATGATAAAAGCAAGGTTTATGCTTATGATTCTTGGCTATTAAATTTTGCAATAAGCGATCGTATCACAAGAACGACAGAACAATGGGATCGATGTAAGCTCAATCAAAAATAACAGTTAGAGAAGCTCTTGTAGAGGCATTATTGAGTTATTGGTTTTAATATTTTTGTGCCTCTATGGGCTTTTTTTGCCTTTTTGCAATGTAGGAGAGAGCACAGGAATCGTTAAAATTAATTATTGGGGTATTTAAGGTTATTTTCAGGTGATTTAAGGGTATTAAACGTAATTTAAGTGATTAAAATATAAACAGGTTGTTCTGTATCTTATTGATTTATAAGATTGTTTTCAAATAAAGGTAAATAAAAAATAAATAGCCATAAATAGCTATAAATACATCTAAATACATATGAATCCCCTCCCTTATGGCTAGATTGCGAGAGGTGCTTAACGCGATTTTCAGCGCCCCCCGATCTGGAAAATCCAGAATCCCCAAATATCAGCAAGGAATTTTCTTGCGTAATCAACATCGTTTTTACCTATTAAATCATTACACAGAAAGCCTTTCTGTAATGTCTCTCACTAAACTTTCACTAAACACGAGAATGATCGGTTTTATGTCGGATCAGATGCTAGAAACAGCACCACGTCTCACAAGGGCTGTAAGCGATGAAACCAGTGTTTATGCGGGTGCAGGTCAAAATATAGGCCAAAATACATTTAACATAATAAACGTAATATGCACTAAGGAACACATAGAACGCCTTGAGTTGATGTATCAGGGGAAAAGTGGTGGATTTTTTACGTAGGAGCACGAGAGGGCTTCTATTGACTTTTGTATGCTATGAAATATAATAGAAGGTTTTTATTTTTACGTTGATAGTGATTGCACATTAAAGATTGAAAGCAAATTTAAACATAAATTTTCAACACGTGAAAGAAACTTGTTCGACAAATAATAGATTGATTTTTAATCAACAATTTCTGATAGTGCTCTGTAAGCCGTATTACACAAGGCTTTGCGAAAGTGATGTAAAAGTGAAGAAAGCTAACATTGCACTTTTTAAGCTACTTTTCATTGGATTTTTACGTAGGAATTACACAGGGATTAATCATCAATTACATTGAATTTAAGCCTGTTTTAGATGTTTAATTTTGGTAGCAAGAAACACTTTTAGAAGATCATTGCACAGATGCTATGTGATGATTGGATGTAACGGTAGGTCACTGTGAGCTACCCCTATCAAGTCTGATACCCGATAAGTATAAATAACACCTGGGAAATGAGTTCCGATCTATTTAGGAAATAACCGTGGAAGTGGTTTCCTACCTACCTAGGAAATGAGTTCCTATCACCTAGGAAATGATTTCCGACAATACTATAATTAAACTACAATTAAACTATATAATATAATTCTTTTTTATCTTTATAAGAATAATTATAGTGATACCCGTTAGGGAGTCTAACGACTATCCCTTAATCTATTGGCATTCGCCAGAACCTTGCACAAGTTAGAGTGTTAGTCGTTAGACTGCTTGTCATAACACATAGTTTTTGTTTGTTGATGTTAGTTAGTAGATCTATGTTCGCTAATGCCGCTCACAACGAATATGTAATCTACTATGTGCAAATAGCCTACGGCTTGCGTAAGGCTAAATAGTCTTGCGCTGTGCGCTTCAATAGTTCCATTGATGAGGCTTACGCCAATCTAACGATCATCAATCTATTTAAGAGAAAATC
>NZ_JAVUPQ010000210.1:0-2358 GCF_032029835.1 Escherichia sp. AM3
TCTATAACCGGTTTCGCCCGTTGATTGGGTATCGCCGTGCTTCCGATATGTTCAATGGCTACGGCATGAGAACCGAAAAAATGGAGCAATTTTATTTTCTCTTCTTCAAAATTCTTTGTCCAATCCGGGTTATATTCCATAATTTCAATTTTCATGATAGTTTCGTCCTTGCCTCAAAAACCATGTTTGGTATTATACTCCATATCTCTCCGGTGCAGGAATAGCCTTTTCTGATGCACGGCTAACAGCTTCCCATTCTTCCCAGGTAGCCATCCGTGCTTTTAAGGTATCCATCGCCAAATCGTATACCATGCTGCCAAGGATAAGCCTCAAAGGCGGATTATTGCTGGCTACTAATTTCATAAGGGCTTCCGCTGCCAAGGAAGGATCACTATCGACCGAATCTTCGGAATACTGTTTCGCCAGCTCATCGCGCAGTGTACCGTATGAATCTAATGGATTGCTGTAACTCATCGAAGTGTATAAATCTGTCCAATATCCTCCTGGTTCCACCATAGTGAGTTTCACTCCGAAATGTTCCGCTTCTTTTGCTAAGGCTTCACTCATTCCTTCCAGCGCAAATTTACTTGCACTGTAAATACCAGACATCGGACCCGAGATAATAGCGCCAATGCTTGTAATCTGTATGATATGTCCAGAACGCTGCGACCTCAAATAGGGCATCACTGCCTGACAAACCCAAAGAGCTCCAAAAAAGTTTGTGTCCATTAGTTTCCGAGCATCGGATTCGTTTAGTTCTTCAATCATACCCATAGTCATGATACCCGCATTATTAACAACAATATCAAGCCTACCGAAATGTTTAACTGCTGTTTCAACCGTAGAAAAAACAGCCTCCCTATCTGTAACATCGAGGTTTAATGGCAGTAAGCTCTCTTGATATGTTTCTTCTAGCTTCGCCAAATTATCGATAGTCCTTGCAACTGCAACAACTTTATCCCCGGCTTTCAAGGCGGCGCATGTAAAAGCATAGCCAAGCCCCTTGCTTGCTCCGGTAATAAACCATACTCTTTTATTTTCGCTATTAGGTATCATAGATATTCTCCTTTAGGCTATTATAGAAAGATTATTATAAGCGAAATTAATACCGTTAAACGCCATGAGCCCGACAATTTTGAGCACTTTGTTTTGTACTCCCAGAAGCTCACCACTACAAATTATCATCAACCCGGTCCTTTTTTCAGTCCACTTGCGGTTTCATTGTTACTTTGTCATAGCGTCGTGTCAGAATGCGGCAGAGAACAGCGTTTACTATCAACGCAACACCAGACCAGAAAAACCATGTATTAACACCTATAACCTCAACAACCGGACCTGCAACAAGTAAGCCTATCGGCATAGAAAGAGTCATGGCGGTCATCAAAAGGGAAAACACCTTGCCCATCATTTCAGGGGCAATGCTTTCTTGAACATAAGCCATAACAGGAACATTCATAAATGGGCACTGTTGCAAAGTTAGCGATGAGGCAGCCTTTTGTCTTATTCAAAGGCCTTACATTTCAAAAACTCTGCTTACCAGGCGCATTTCGCCCAGGGGATCACCATAATAAAATGCTGAGGCCTGGCCTTTGCGTAGTGCACGCATCACCTCAATACCTTTGATGGTGGCGTAAGCCGTCTTCATGGATTTAAATCCCAGCGTGGCGCCGATTATCCGTTTCAGTTTGCCATGATCGCATTCAATCACGTTGTTCCGGTACTTAATCTGTCGGTGTTCAACGTCAGACGGGCACCGGCCTTCGCGTTTGAGCAGAGCAAGCGCGCGACCATAGGCGGGCGCTTTATCCGTGTTGATGAATCGCGGGATCTGCCACTTCTTCACGTTGTTGAGGATTTTACCCAGAAACCGGTATGCAGCTTTGCTGTTACGACGGGAGGAGAGATAAAAATCGACAGTGCGGCCCCGGCTGTCGACGGCCCGGTACAGATACGCCCAGCGGCCATTGACCTTCACGTAGGTTTCATCCATGTGCCACGGGCAAAGATCGGAAGGGTTACGCCAGTACCAGCGCAGCCGTTTTTCCATTTCAGGCGCATAACGCTGAACCCAGCGGTAAATCGTGGAGTGATCGACATTCACTCCGCGTTCAGCCAGCATCTCCTGCAGCTCACGGTAACTGATGCCGTATTTGCAGTACCAGCGTACGGCCCACAGAATGATGTCACGCTGAAAATGCCGGCCTTTGAATGGGTTCATGTGCAGCTCCATCAGCAAAAGGGGATGATAAGTTTATCACCACCGACTATTTGCAACAGTGCCAAAAAGAGTGCGTCCAGGCTAAAGCGGAAATCTATAGCGCATTTTTCTCGCTTACCATTTCTCGTTGAACCTTGTAA
>NZ_JAVUPQ010000211.1:0-2340 GCF_032029835.1 Escherichia sp. AM3
GCATATTTTGAAGCAACAAACACCGCTGTGGCTGGCACAACATCCGCATGTGATGGCCTTTCATCAGGCACCAAAAGAGTATGGCGGTGATGCGGCGTTGTTGGTGTTGATTGAAGTCGAAGAGTGGCTGCCGCCGGAGTTGCCCTGAGGAGTTGAGCGCGTTGCGCCAGGTACGGGTAATGGCAGGGGCGAATGCCCCTGCCTGGTGTATCTAAGGGCTACAACTCATTCAGTATGTACTGGAACCGGCAAGTAGAATCGATTGGCTGCATACTGCTGGTATCAACACGCACGACCATATCGTGTAACTGTTTGTCCGTTATAGGGTGTCGATTTGGCGTGACCGAGACTTCCGCCTTGTCACATCCCGACGCGGTAAAAGGTATCATCTGTGCAACCCAGCGGCAGTAACCACCTGTTTCATTCATCTGCGTACTGTCGCACAACTTCCCATCTTTCATCAAATACGTTGAAAGCGTTTTCTCAACCACACCGCCCGTCGACTGCAGGGTGAGCAGTTTTGACTTACTGACATAATTCTCATTCCATGAAACGTCATAAGGTTGAACAGAAACGGATGGACAAATCGTGTCGTGACTATCAGGCCCCTGATACGTCACGCCCCCTGGAGAGGCTTCAGAGTCATTCATAATAACCAACCATGGACAAGAAAAGTAAGATTCAATCTCTGCAGAGACAATAACCTCAAATGTATAATACCCGCAGTTCCACCCAGACGGTAATCCAGGACAACTTGCTTTGTTGATATTTTGATGGTAGCCAATCAGCTTAACCGAAGGGGCAGGAGGAGGACCACTCCAGCTCACATTTTGCAATATTTCCCCAGTCATGAGCCATTGACTACTTTTATATTCACCAACGTACACTGCGGATGGCATCATTATTTTTAAATTAAAAGTCGCAATATTACGCGAATCACCGTTGTAACCGTAGTAAACGTCAACGCTATGCCCGGCAGCCATAGCTTCTGTAGTAGCAATAAGCATGACCAGAGCGAACAACCATCGTAGTATTTTCATTTTAAATATACTCAAATGTCGCAGTTAAAGAGGCGGTAAATTCACCGATCGTCACATCACGGCCGCTTTTCGCCTGTAGCCAGGCTCTGAAATTGATATCGTTATTGCCATTGGTTAGCGCAAAGGTCGCCCCATTTGTATTGTTGATGGCAACCTGCATTCCGTCGGTTTTTTCCATGCCAATTCCCACTCCCTGAGCGGTTGATGACGTATCCAGTGCCAGAAAACCGGGTTGTTCGCTGTCTTCTACCCCCGTGAGCGTGACTTTTACGTTGTATCCCGCCGGCCCTTTGCAATCTTTCAGCTTAAAGACTACGGGTACACGAGCGGACTGGCCTGCAACGTTCAAATCCTGACGACTGACCGTGGGAAAGCGCACCTCTGCCAGATATTGGCCATCCACCACCAGCGCACAGGATTTACTTAATAAATTACCGGAGAAATGCAGATTATTATCTGCCGCGAATAACGTGCTACTCATTGCCAATATCAGCCCCGCTAACAGGACGTAACCACCGGACTGAATCATTGATTTATTCATTGATAATCCACCCGTAATGTTGCGTAAGCCGAAAAATTCGTATCGCTTAACACAGCATCACTCGCTTTTACCGGTACGGCCTCCAGCTTCGGCTTTTGCGTAAAATCAGTGGCGTTGATAGCAAGCGGAGTATTGAGTTTAAAACGCTGACCATCGTGCTGAAGCTCGATACCAAAACCGGGTACATCAGTTTCAATTGCTGCATCATTAAAACTGGTTTGTGTACCAGTCCAGGTGAGGGTCATCTCCCAATCTGGATGACGGGTCGTCGAGTCACAAGTGAGTTCATATGGCACCTCTTTACGACCATAGTTGCCGTTGATGTCGTCGATAATGAGATCGCGAAATTCGACTTCAATGGTTTTACCACCGCTGATGCTACAGGTTGGCGGTGACAATAATGTCCCGTGAAAGGTGATGTCTTCATCAGCAGCATGAGCTATGGCGCTACTGACACAAAGCAGGGTTAAGAAAGTCTTTCTCATTGATAGTCCACCACCATGGTCAAACTGGCGTTAAACTCGCCCGCAGCAAGTTGCGCCCCGCTTGCCTTCACAGGTACAGCCTTCAACTGTGGCTGGTTATTGATATTAAATGGCGTCCAGCTATTTTCACCGACGGCAAACAATGAGTTATCGGCGCTATTTTCTATCCGAATGCCCAGCCCGGTGATATTGGTACTGAGTACCGTTTCGCCGTTAATCGTTGAGGTATTGCCCTTAAGTTGCATCCGCAAGTCGTTAGCAAGACTGTTTGTGC
>NZ_JAVUPQ010000212.1:0-2336 GCF_032029835.1 Escherichia sp. AM3
TCGGTGGAGCTGCATGACAAAGTCATCGGGCATTATCTGAACATAAAACACTATCAATAAGTTGGAGTCATTACCCCCCGGACGAGTGGGAATCCATGGTAGGGATTTTTACCGAAATGGAAGAACACTATTAGGGGGCACCTCAGAAAACGGAAAATAAAGCACGCTAAGGCATAGCTGACCTTGCCAGGCCTGCTTCGCCCTGTAGTGACGCGATCAACGGGCAGGAAACATTCCCCTTTCGTGCATGGCAGGCGCACACGAGTTCAGACAGCACGGTTTCCATGCGCGCCAAGTCGGCCATCTTCTCGCGCACGTCCTTGAGCTTGTGTTCGGCCAGGCTGCTGGCCTCCTCGCAGTGGGTGCCATCGTCGAGCCGCAACAGCTCGGCAATCTCGTCCAGACTGAACCCCAGCCGCTGTGCCGATTTCACGAATTTCACCCGAACCACGTCCGCCTCCCCATAGCGGCGGATGCTGCCGTAAGGCTTGTCCGGTTCCCGCAACAGGCCCTTGCGCTGATAGAAGCGGATTGTCTCCACGTTGACCCCGGCCGCCTTGGCAAAAACGCCAATGGTCAGGTTTTCCAAATTATTTTCCATATCGCTTGACTCCGTACATGAGTACGGAAGTAAGGTTACGCTATCCAATCCAAATTCAAAAGGGCCAACGTATGTCTGAACCACAAAACGGGCGCGGTGCGCTCTTCGCCGGCGGGCTGGCCGCCATTCTTGCATCGACCTGCTGCCTGGGGCCGCTAGTACTGGTCGCCCTGGGCTTCTCCGGTGCTTGGATCGGCAACCTGACGGTGCTGGAACCCTATCGACCGTTGTTCATCGGCGCGGCGCTAGTGGCGCTGTTCTTCGCCTGGAAGCGGATTTACCGGCCCGTGCAGGCATGCAAGCCAGGTGAGGTCTGCGCGATTCCGCAGGTGCGCGCCACCTACAAGCTGATTTTCTGGATCGTGGCCGTGCTGGTCCTGGTCGCGCTTGGATTTCCCTATGTCGTTCCATTTTTCTATTAACCAGGAGTTCATCATGAAGAAACTGTTTGCCTCCCTTGCCCTCGCCGCCGCTGTTGCCCCGGTGTGGGCCGCTACCCAGACCGTCACGCTAGCGGTTCCCGGCATGACTTGCGCCGCCTGCCCGATCACAGTCAAGAAAGCGCTCTCCAAGGTCGAAGGCGTGAGCAAGGTCGATGTGGGCTTCGAGAAGCGCGAGGCCGTCGTCACTTTTGACGACACCAAGGCCAGCGTACAGAAGCTGACCAAGGCCACCGCAGACGCCGGCTATCCGTCCAGCGTCAAGCAGTGAGCCAGCACGCCAACGACAACAGCGAGAGCCGCTTCATGGGACTGATGACACGCATTGCCGATAAAACCGGCGCGCTCGGCAGCGTCGTTTCCGCGATGGGCTGCGCCGCCTGCTTTCCAGCCCTCGCCAGCTTCGGCGCGGCCATCGGGCTGGGCTTCTTGAGCCAGTACGAGGGACTGTTCATCAGCCGCCTGCTGCCGCTGTTTGCCGCGCTGGCCTTCCTGGCGAACGCGCTGGGTTGGTTCAGTCATCGGCAATGGCTGCGCAGTCTGCTCGGCATGATCGGCCCGGCCATCGTGTTTGCGGCCACGGTCTGGCTGCTCGGCAACTGGTGGACGGCGAACCTGATGTACGTCGGCCTGGCCTTGATGATTGGGGTGTCGATCTGGGACTTCGTGTCGCCGGCGCATCGCCGTTGCGGACCGGACGGCTGCGAACTCCCCGCCAAGCGCTTGTGAAAGACGGCTGACCGTGCGACACGGCGGCCCACACGAATAAGGAACGATGGTATGAGCACTCTCAAAATCACCGGCATGACTTGCGACTCGTGCGCAGTGCATGTCAAGGACGCCCTGGAGAAAGTGCCCGGCGTGCAATCAGCGGATGTCTCCTACGCCAAGGGCAGCGCCAAGCTCGCCATTGAGGTCGGCACGTCACCCGACGCGCTGACGGCCGCTGTAGCTGGACTCGGTTATCGGGCCACGCTGGCCGATGCCCCCTCAGTTTCGACGCCGGGCGGATTGCTCGACAAGATGCGCGATCTGCTGGGCAGAAACGACAAGACGGGTAGCAGCGGCGCATTGCATATCGCCGTCATCGGCAGCGGCGGGGCCGCGATGGCAGCGGCGCTGAAGGCCGTCGAGCAAGGCGCACGTGTCACGCTGATCGAGCGCGGCACCATCGGCGGCACCTGCGTCAATGTCGGTTGTGTGCCGTCCAAGATCATGATCCGCGCCGCCCATATCGCCCATCTGCGCCGGGAAAGCCCGTTCGATGGCGGCATCGCCGCTACCACGCCGACCAG
>NZ_JAVUPQ010000213.1:0-2313 GCF_032029835.1 Escherichia sp. AM3
ATACATCTTAGCCCCTATGCTGACACACGTTGCCCGAAGTCAATGAGGAAACACTGGGATGTATTGCTTTCTCTGATATCAAAAGCAATTAATAATGATGAAATCATTGTCATGCATTCACATCTCTTTACTCCAGCAAGAATAAATAAACTTATAAAGAGACTGAAATCTTATGATTTGAGTTTTTCAGTTATTACATACCCACGGAAAACAAGTCTGTACGAAAAATTATCAATTCCTTTTATATATCTCTTATTTCAGTGGTCTTTCCCGCATTTGCATTCGGACGGAATGACAGTCGTCATTCGTCCTCTCCAGCCGCCTCACATCAATTAACAAACTCGTATATCCGAACACGGAGTCTCCTTTATGAAATAAAACTGTCTGACACTTATACTGCCGGCATTATTGTCCGGCTGAGCCGGAATTTCCGGCGGCAATAACGTGGCACCATCAGATACGCCTGCTCTGGTTTTTGTTGACGGACAAATCAGTGAGAGTGCTGGCGTCCTGGCACTTACGCAACAACGACTTTCTCCACCTAAAATAACTCCGCCCCCGAGAGTCAGCGTGCCAGAGACAGTAAAAACAGCACAGCCAGTAAGCGAATCCCGACCGTTACCTTCACCAACAATAAGTCAGAATTTCTCCCGGTTAATCATTACAGGCAAGCCTGGTAGCGCCCCTGTAACACTATCGCCGACGGCCCGTAACCGGACCGTCAGTCAGTGGATAAAAACATTACTACCGGAAGGATGGAAATTCAGACAAGAGAATGCAGCCACGCCCAAACTGAATACCAAACTGGTTTCATGGTCTGCCAATGATCAGTGGACCCGTTCTCTGAACCGGTTGCTGGAAGAACAACACCTCTGGGGCCATCTGGACTGGGATAATAAAACGTTGACCGTCACAACATCGGCTACTGCACCGGCACAGGACACGGCAACCACTATCTCGCCAGCAGCCATGGTAACCACATCCACTTCCCCGGAGTCTTCAACGACAGCAAATAGCCAGAACAAACCACGAAACCCATTCAGGGGAAACAGCGTATCTCCGTCTACGCCCGCTGCAATCCCGACTCCGACCGGCTCCACAGTCAAGTCTATCCCACTCATGACCGGGACACCTGTCAAACCGGTATCTCAGGGTAAAGAGTGGCGTGCGCCGGCAGGCACTACATTAAGGGAAAACATTATTAAGTGGGCAGAAGAAACAAAATGCGAAAGCATGGCATCAACGCACTGGATGGTCATATGGCCACTTTCTGTAACCGATTACCGTCTTGATGCGCCTTTGATGTTCCGGGGATCATTTGAATCAGCCATGGAGCAGGTATTTGAGTTATATCGGACCGCGCAAAAACCTTTATACGCACAGGCCTCCCGCATGCAGTGCATCATTACAGTTTCTGATACAAGGGATGGTCGCTAATGGGATGGCTGGTCATGGCCGTCGGCCTGACCATTCTGATTATCACTGGAAGCTACCAGAATCAGCAGATGTCTGAAACCACGAACGCCCAGCAATATGCAAGTGCGTCTGTATGGGCAAGTCAGATACGGAGTAATTTCTTCAGATAAACTGGCTCTCCCTGTCACTCCGGACTCCCGAATTAAACATCAGTTACAACAGGGACGTCTGTGGGTATGGATGCCTGAACAACCAGGACTTGTTGAAACTTTGCGTTCAAAAAGTCGTGGTTCTGCACTAATAGGGATCTTCCAAAACGGGCAACTCACCTGGCTATCAGGAACTGCAACCGGTCTGACACCCCCGGCAGGCATTACTGCTGGTTCTGTCGTCTACGTTAACTAATCTGGATATATTCATGAAAAAATCACACCAGCGTTCAATGAAGCTGGCGGTGCTCCCCTGCATGATCGCCGTCGCTCTTTCCATCTCCGGATGTACTTTCAGCGAAATCAATAAAATGCAGAAAAAAGCACAGGAGGACTCAGCACATGCACGGGAAAAGGTATCAGCCCTTTCTGCCCGCAAATCACAGGCTCTTACCTGGCTCGATAATCAATGGATAAACCCTGTTCCGGTCGCTCAGGTATCAAGAGAGAAAAAACAAACAGCTCCGGCCTGCTACATCACGCAGGCAAGAAAAGGAGAGATCACTCTACAGGAACTGGGGCAACGTATTACTGCCGTATGCGGCATCCCTGTGATCATCACGCCTGACGCAGCCAATTCAACTCTTGAAGGAGGCGCTACCCGCCAGATGACAGGAACACTACCAGCACCAGATGAAAATGGACGTCTACCGTTAAGCAGCCTGGGCAGCACAACAATGACTACCTC
>NZ_JAVUPQ010000214.1:0-2306 GCF_032029835.1 Escherichia sp. AM3
GGTTAGCAGGTGGTCGGGCTGCTCCGGTCTGGCTAACGTTGGGTAAATATCCTGATATGTCACTCAAACAGGCAAGGGAAAAGCGCGACGAGTGCCGTGGTTGGTTGGCTGACAAACGTGATCCGCGTATCCAGATTAAGATTCAGGCTGAAGAACGCTTAAAGCCGGTCACAGTGGAGGATGCACTAAATTACTGGTATGAAAACTACTGTAAGGTGCGTCGTAAAACTCATGCTGTAACGCTTGGCAGATTTCGAAAGCATATCTTTCCCTATATCGGTCATTTGCCCGTAAATGACACTCACCTATATGAATGGCTGGACTGTTTTGACCGAATTAAACGTAATGCACCAGTTATGGCGGCGTATGTTTTTTCTGACACTAAATTAGCTCTTCGTTTTTGTCGGGTACGCCAGTACGCGACGTGTGATGCTTTAAAGGATTTGCGCATGAGTGATGTGGGGCAGATTGCAGGTAAGCGGGATCGGGTTCTGGATGAAGCCGAACTCGGCCAGCTCTGGAAGGCAATTTTTGTCGAGCCTGATTTAAAACTAATGTCTGAATACACGCGAAAAATGTTTGTGCTTTGTACAGTATTTGGATGTCGAATGAGTGAAGCCCGATTATCAGAATGGAGCGAATGGGATCTCGAAAGTTGGGTTTGGACTGTGCCAAAAGATCACTCAAAAACTGGTGTTGAAATCGTCAGACCAGTACCTGAAATTCTACGACAGTGGGTAACGGATGTTCACGAAGAGACAAAACATACTGGTTATGTGCTGGGAAGTCTGCGAATTAGAGAAAGCGTAAGCAAGATTGGGGGGAAAATCGGTAAACGTTTGGGCCATGAAAAACAATGGTCACTACACGACCTTAGAAGAACGCTATCTACTCATCTAAGTGATCTCGGTGTTGAATTTTATGTAGTAGAACAACTGTTAGGCCATGCGCTACCTGGCGTGGCAGGTGTTTACAACCGGAGTAAGTTTATGGCTAAAAAACTGGATGCTCTGGAACTCTGGACTACATATCTCAATAGCATCGCAGCTGCTGATTCAAAAGTGACAATCCTCAAACAAAAGGCTGGTTAGCATGAAAAAAATGGCAATTGTTGATAAAAAGGGTCTGGAGTACATTCCTAACATTGACCGAATGATCCGTGAGAAAGAATGTCGGGAGCTAACTACTCTTGCGAACAGCACACGCTGGAAGCTGGAGAAGGAAGGAAAATTTCCTAAGCGGATCAAGATTGGTTCCACTGCTGTTGCATATCGTCTTTCAGAAGTGCAGGCATGGATTCGAGGTGAGTGGGAAACAACTTAACTATTAGGTGGGCATTGTGGCTATATTTCATTATACAGATCTTTTTGGTTTGAAAGGTATATTAGACTCTAATTCTTTATGGGCTACAAACATATATTTCTTAAATGATAAAGAGGAGTCTAACCATGGATGTGAATGCTTTCGAAATACAATTAAAATAGTTGATGACAATATCATTCAAAAAGATAAGAAAACTATTTTGCTCAAGTCTCTTGACATGTATGAGAAAGGGAGGTTACAAAAAGAAAAAGGGATTGATAAACATGTTTATAGCATCTCTTTTTGTAAGGAAAACGATAAGTTAAGTCAGTGGAGAGGTTACGGAAATAAACAGGGTGTTTGCATTGAGTTTGATGCGGATGAACTTGTGAGCTTTTCTCAAAATATTTATTTAAATTGTGTTGCACATGATGTTATATATTCAAATAATAACGATATTACTAAGATGAGTAAGGAGTTGGGAGAGTTTTTTTCTTGTAATGGTATTAACATTAAAGAAATGAATGATCATTTTGTAACAATGGTCTCTACGTATCAATTTATATCTAAATACATCCCATTTTTTAAACATCCTAGTTTTATCGAAGAGAATGAATTTAGATTGGTATTTACTCCGTGGATGCAAATGCCAGATGTGCACTTCAGAATAAATAATAATGGAATCATCCCTTATATCATCATTGATAATAAAGATAATAGAAAGTTACCAATTAAAAGCATTACAATTGGCCCGACAAACGATTATGATTTCATTGAGGCTGGTATAAAAATGTTCTTGGATTCAAGAGGATTTAGTTCTGTGGAAATTAAATCCTCATCAATTCCATTCAGGGGGTAAGGATTAACACTTTTAATCTGTGATATTATAAAAATGGTGGATAAAGGCGACCAGAATTGGTCGCCAATGTGAGTATATAGTTAGCCTTAATCAGAATACGAGGTTATCGCCTGATAGGCAATGTGAACAGTTCAATATTTAGGTG
>NZ_JAVUPQ010000215.1:0-2269 GCF_032029835.1 Escherichia sp. AM3
ATGCTATACCGCCAAAGAGCGCCGTTTGCAGCAACATACCAGTGCGCAGCTTCATGCAGGCGAGACAATGACGTTGCAAAAACTGGTGTGGATCGACTGGCGGGATGACAGGCAAGCTGCTTTAGACGAGTGGGGCAGCGCGTCGCTTCGCCAGCTTGAAATGTGCGCGCAGCAGAGTTACGACCAACTTCTTGCAGCATCAACAGAAAACTGGCGTCAATGGTGGCAGAAACGTCTTAGATTATGCGCTTTATCATCTGCGCATCATGACGCCTGCCCACGACGAGCGCAGCAGCATTGCGGCAAAAGGCTTAACCGGCGAAGGCTACAAAGGCCACGTTTTCTGGGATACAGAAGTATTTTTGTTACCGTTTCATCTGTTTAGCGATCCGACGGTTGCCCGAAGTTTACTGCGTTATCGCTGGCACAACTTGCCAGGCGCGCAGGAGAAAGCGCGACGCAACGGCTGGCAGGGCGCGCTATTTCCGTGGGAAAGCGCGCGCAGCGGCGAAGAAGAGACGCCGGAATTTGCCGCCATTAACATTCGCACCGGGCTGCGGCAAAAAGTGGCCTCGGCGCAGGCGGAACATCATCTGGTGGCCGATATCGCCTGGGCGGTTATTCAATACTGGCAGACCACGGGGGATGAAAGTTTCATTGCGCATGAAGGCATGGCGCTACTTCTGGAAACTGCAAAGTTCTGGATTAGCCGCGCGGTGAGAGTTAACGATCGTCTGGAAATTCATGATGTTATTGGGCCAGACGAATATACCGAACATGTCAATAATAATGCATACACCAGCTATATGGCCCGCTACAACGTTCAACAGGCGCTGAATATTGCCCGCCAGTTCGGCTGTAGCGACGATGCGTTTATCCATCGCGCCGAAATGTTCCTCAAAGAGCTATGGATGCCAGAAATTCAGCCCGACGGCGTTTTGCCGCAGGATGATTCGTTTATGGCTAAGCCGGCGATTAATCTGGCGAAATACAAAGCGGCGGCGGGGAAGCAAACCATACTGCTGGATTATTCACGCGCAGAAGTGAACGAGATGCAGATCCTCAAACAAGCTGATGTGGTGATGCTCAATTACATGCTGCCGGAGCAGTTCTCAGCGGCATCGTGTCTTGCCAATCTGCAATTTTATGAACCGCGTACTATTCACGACTCGTCATTAAGTAAAGCAATCCACGGCATTGTTGCCGCACGCTGTGGCCTGCTGACCCAAAGTTATCAGTTCTGGCGCGAGGGGACTGAAATCGATCTTGGTGCTGATCCGCATAGTTGTGATGATGGTATCCATGCTGCCGCAACTGGCGCTATCTGGCTGGGGGCGATTCAGGGTTTTGCCGGGGTGAGCGTGCGTGACGGTGAATTGCATCTCAATCCGGCGTTACCTGAGCAGTGGCAACAGTTGTCTTTCCCTCTGTTCTGGCAGGGCTGCGAATTACAGGTCACTCTTGACGCGCAGCGTATTGCGATTCGAACTTCTGCGCCCGTTTCACTGCGTTTGAACGGTCAGCTTATAACCGTGGCTGAAGAATCTGTTTTCTGTTTGGGTGATTTTATTTTGCCCTTCAATGGGACCGCTACCAAACATCAGGAGGATGAATGAAACTGCAAGGGGTAATTTTCGATCTGGATGGTGTAATCACCGATACCGCGCATCTGCATTTCCAGGCGTGGCAGCAGATTGCCGCTGAAATTGGCATCAGCATTGATGCGCAGTTTAACGAATCCCTAAAAGGGATCAGCCGCGATGAGTCTCTGCGGCGCATTCTGCAACACGGGGGCAAAGAGGGCGACTTTAACTCGCAGGAGAGGGCGCAACTGGCGTATCGCAAAAATCTGCTCTATGTCCACTCACTACGCGAGTTGACGGTCAACGCTGTTCTACCCGGCATTCGCTCTTTGCTGGCAGATCTCCGTGCACAGCAGATCTCGGTTGGGCTGGCTTCTGTCTCCCTGAATGCGCCGACGAGTTTAGCGGCGCTGGAGCTGCGCGAGTTTTTCACCTTCTGCGCGGATGCTTCCCAACTTAAAAACTCGAAACCGGATCCGGAAATCGTTCTCGCTGCCTGTGCAGGGCTGGGCGTGCCGCCGCAGGCATGTATCGGCATTGAAGATGCGCAGGCGGGCATTGACGCCATTAACGCCAGCGGTATGCGCTCGGTGGGGATCGGCGCGGGCGTGGTGAACAGATCGTCCGTGTTGCTGAACTCAATCAATTCGCCCAGGTACATAAACGCCGTGTGGTCGGAACAACGC